>JANMYZ010000033.1:0-14276 GCA_031382605.1 Planctomycetota bacterium
CGCTGGTCGCCCAGAGAAATATGTTCGAATTCATCGTTGGCCCAGGACATGCAGCGCCCTCCAGAGAGGAATGTTTAACACCGCCCTCGGCCATTAACAGAACAAATTCCTACTGGCACGGACTTATGGGTAATGAGCAGCCTTCAGACCACGGGCAAGATGCCCGTGTCACAGCAGGAATCCGTGACACAGGGATTTCTCAGCCGCTTATTAACATCAGCCTAATTGCTGGCTCGACGTGCGTGCCAGAGGCGTCACGCTCGATGCGTATGCCTGCTTCAGCGAATATTGAGCGTCAGGAAAATCTCGCGCCGCCGCGTTATGCGTTGCATCCGTGGTTGCCGTGGATGGCGCTGGGATTGATGGTGGGCGGGCTGGCTCCTGAGGCGATGGCGTTTGCGACGGGAATTGCCTGGGCTCCGGCGACGTGGTGGTGGGCGATTGGGCTGCCGTTGGTCATGCTCGCGGTGTTGTTGGCGCGGCGGTATCCGTGGGCGGGGCGGTGGGTGTTGTTTGCTGGCGCGTGTTTGTTGGGCGGGGTGTTGACGGCTGGTTGGGGCCAGCGTCCGGTGCACTCGGAAGAACGTTTGTTGGCGCTTACCGGAACGGTTTCATCGGTGAAATGGATTGGTTTTTCTCAGGGTTTTCAGCTGTCGCCAGATGCAGCATTGGCGCCGACGCATTACGCTCCGCCGCGTCGGATTTTTGTCCGGGCGGCAGAAGCGTATGGTTTATTGCCTGGCGATCGCGTGCAGGTGCGTGGTTTGTGGCAGCGCGGTGAGCGCGGCGATGAACTCAAAGCGGTCAGTGTTGAGCGACTCAGTATGCGCGAAGACGGCCCGCGTGGGTGGGCGTGGAAAGCGCTCGCGCGCCTTGGTGAACATCGCGAATTAGGTGAGGCGCTGATCATTGGCCTGGGCGATCCGTCAGAGAAAGCCGCGTTTCGTCAAAGTGGTTTACTGCACATTCTTGCGGTAAGTGGCACCCATTTGGCCATTGCTGCGGGGCTTGGCGCGTGGTTGTTGCGCTTGGTGGGCTTGGGCTGGGGCATTCGTCAAATCGCCTTGGGTCTGCTGATTGTCGGCTACACGTGGCTGACCAGCGGTTCGCCGGCGACGCAACGGGCATTGGTGATGGGCTTGGCGGTGGTGTTGACCGGCATGTTGGCGCGCGAACCCCATCGGCTCGGAGCCGTGTCGCTCGCGGCGTTGGTGTTGCTGCTGATGGATCCGGGTAACGCCCACGATCTTGGTTTCCAACTCAGCCTCGCCGCCGTGCTTGGTATTGTGACACTGGGCATGGACCTGGTGCGTCTGCGCATGCGTGCGCTGCCATTACAGCCGTGGCCGCTGGATCGTCCGATTTGGCGCATCTGGCTGTTCACCAGTCGCACGACGATCGATGGATTGTGCATTGGTATTGCCGCTACTTTAGCCACCGCGCCGGTGATTGCCTGGCATATCGGCACAGCAAATCCGTGGTCACCGCTGACCACGCTATTGGCCACGCCGCCAACCACCGTGGCCTTGTGGACGGGCTTGCCGTGCATGGTCCTCAGCGGCATCTGGCCCGATGGTCCGTGGGAAGGATTTTATGTGGTGATCGACGCCAGTTTAGCGGCGTTGGTGAGCGCGGCGAACTGGGGCGCAACACTCCCCGGAGCCATGGTGAACAGCGGATCGCCGACCCCGCTCACACTATTGGCGTGGCCGCTGTTATTTTTACCGCTGAAAGATTATTACGATGTGATCCTGCGACTAATGGCAGCAGGATTACTCATCTCGATCTGGTGAGATCAAAACAGCTAGCCGACGAAAGTTCGAAGCTCGAAGCTCGTAGCTCGTAGCTAGAAGCGAGAAACCTCAGCGCCCACTGCTCACGTCTCGATACTCATTCGTCGTACCCGTGCCTGGACCATCGCCGCAGCAGTACGGATCATAATTATGACTATTCGTTCCACCGTCGACGGTGATCGGAGTGGCGGTGATATCGGTGCCAGCACCAGTGGTTGAATGTGGGCGCAGGTCTTTGCCGCCAGCGAGCTGTTGAAACGACGGTTGGGTCAGGCCAGCTACATACGGACTGGTGGAGACCGCCATGATCGCTGGACCGGGCAATGGCTTCGTCGGTCCGTCCATGCGCATGCGCTGATCGGTGTTGCCCAGGGGGAGTCCGTCCGCTCCGCCATTCGAGCGAATGTCGGCAGCCTTGTATTGCACCTTGCCGATCGTTTTAAATTTTTGATAGGGATGGGCGCATTCTTCACGCGCTGGATGTTCGCCTTCAAGGTCAGGCGGCGCGGCCGGCAATTCCATGGCGTAGGACGTATCAGCGCCAGTTGGAATGTAGCGGGTCTGATAATACATGCCGTCGCCACATCCAGTGAGGGCGAACAAGACGGGCATGATGATGAGAAGACGGCGCATGGGCGCGAATGCTCCGAGGCCTCCTTCGGTGGGACAATGGCTTTTTTGTGGGGTCGGGTGGAGTGTGTCGCTCGGACATCTGGTATTTCAACGCTTGCGATCGTCGAGAGCCTCGCACTTCCAGCCGTTTAAAGGCTCCCTAGATTCCCGCGCATGTCTGACGAAGCGGTTCTCCGGACGATCAAACTTTCCAAGGTCTATACGGACTTCTGGGGGCGGCCGACGGTGTCAGCGTTGAGTGATCTCAATCTGGATGTTCGCCCAGGTGAATGCTTCGGCCTGCTTGGCCCGAACGGTTCCGGCAAGACCACGACGATTAAATTATTGCTTGGCCTAATCCGTCCAACACGTGGCGATGCGTTCGTCTTTGGCCGCGATCCAGCGGATCTGGCGGTCAAACATCGGATTGGTTATCTGCCGGAAGAAACCTACCTCTATAAATTTCTGACCGCCGAAGAAACGCTGGCGTTTTTTGGTCGGCTCTTTCGTCTGCCGTCGTCGTTGATCCGTAAACGCTCGCAAGAATTGATTGATTTAGTCGGCCTTGGCCACGCTCGTCATCGTCGACTCGGTAGTTACAGCAAAGGCATGGCGCGTCGTTTAGGTTTGGCTCAGGCGCTGATCAATGATCCAGATCTGGTGGTGCTTGACGAGCCGACGTCGGGCCTAGATCCGTTGGGCGCGGCGGAGGTGAAAGAGCTGATCGTCCGCCTGAAAAAAGCAGGAAAAACCGTGCTGTTGTGCAGCCACTTGCTGGCCGATGTCGAAGATCTGTGCGATCGTATCGCGATCTTGCATCAAGGCGTGCTGCGTGAATGCGGTCGCGTTGACGACCTGCTGCGCACCGATGATCGCATTACCATCGAATTGAAACGTGGCGACGAAGCGATGCTTGCGGCGGTAAAAGCCGCCGCTGGGGATTCGTTGATTGGTGTCGCGCCACCCAAAGAACGCCTCGAAGCGCATTTCCGCCGCATCATCGCCCAAGCCAAAGACACGGAGAAAAAACCGTGAGCCTGGATGCGCGTATCTGCGAAAAGCGAAAAAATCTAACCACCGATGAAAGCCAAGAATATCAAGACCTGGAATATCAAGACCTGGAATATCTAACCACAGAGGGCACGGAGGGCACAGAGGACATAGCCAAAATCATTTCTTTCTTCTCTAGGCCCTCTGTGCCCTCTGTGGTTAGCCATGTTTTTGTTTTCCGTTCCCCTGCCAAAATCATCTCTTTCTTCTCTGTGCCCTCTGTGCCCTCTGTGGTTAGCCATGTTTTTGTTTTCCGTTCCCCTGCCTCGCTCTTGTCGGCCATGATCTCATGAAGTGGTTTGCTGGCACTCGCGCGATTATCCGATTAACGCTGATGGATGCCATGCGTCAGCGCTTGTGGCTGTTGTTTTTGGTGGCCGTGGCGGTGTTGGTGGGAGCGGCGCCTGGATTGTCGGCGGTGGACGAAAACGCGCGGCTGAAATTGGCGGTGGTGGCGATCACCGGGGCCATTGGCTTCGTCGTCGTCTGGTTGGCGATTCTGGTTGCAGCGATGGCGTTGCGGCGCGATATCGATGCGCGCATTGGCTATCTTTTATTTGCTAAACCGCTGCGAATTTCGGCGTACCTTTCCGGTCGCTGGCTGGGCGTGCAGCTGGGATTATTGGTCGGAATCATCGCGTTATCATTGGTCGCAACCGCCACCATTGCCTGGCAATTTGGCACCCTTCCGACCATGCGCGCGGTCAGTCATCCGGTGTCGTGGGAACAGGTCGGGGCCTTCGGTCAGCTGGCTGCCATCGATGAACGGCGTACGCGCATCTCGCTCAGCGGCACGCCTGGCAACGGGGTGCGCTGGCATTTTACCGGCCTACCGACTGGCGGCGTTGGTGATCCTGATATTGAGGTGCTGCTGAAAGTCGGCATTCGCGGTTACGATGCCGAAATGCCGAATCTTGATAGCTTGGGTCGGCTGACGGCGCTGACGGCGCAGCCGACGATAACGCCAGCGGCGGAAATAACCCCGCGTATTTTGGCGCTGGATCCGGCCAGTCCTTATGGCCACACACGTGCGGGGGCGGCGGTTGCTGATGGCCAAGTTGTTTTGCGTGATCGCGATGACACGCGCGATGATCTGGCGCAAGATTATTTGCGTCTCCGTTTACCGCGCGACGTCATTGCGGCTGACGGCAGCGTCGTCATTCAGTTGACTCGTTTGGAAGCGAGTTCGGCGTTGGTGGTCAGTCGTGATAGCAGCGCGCTGCTGGCCGTGCCCGGTGGCGGGTTCATGCTCAATTTGATTCGCGGCGGATTGGTCTTGCTGGCGTCGGCTGGTTTATTGACGGCATTTACTTTGGCCATTGCTGCGGTGACCAATCTGGGCGTTGCCACCCTGGGCGGACTGACGCTGTTCTTTGCGGGCTCAGCCCTGGGCGCCATGCGCGAAGTGGTTTCCTCTGAGGACACCAGCTTGGTGTTGCGGCGAGTGATCGGCCTGGGTTTGGAGATCCTGCCGGACTTTGATCGCTTCACCGTCGCCGCCCGTTTAGCCGCCAGCGAAAGCGTCGGCTGGACCATGGTCGCCCAGTCGTGGGCCTATTTCGGTGTGTATTCCATTATTTTTCTTGGGCTTGCCTGGGTCGCTATGCGGCGGAGTGAAATGTGACTCCTCGCACCGCACTCATTTTGGGCCTGACGTTGTTGATCGGTGCGCAGGTCTTGGCCAGCACCGTGCTCGCGCCGATGCGTGGGGCACTGACACCACACAAAGATGTGTACGCCGCGCTGAAGCCCGGCGAATTTGCTGGCACCATGTTGCTCGGTGGATTTCGCGGCCTGGCTTGCGATCTGCTGTGGATGCGCGCCAACAGCGCGAAAGATCGCGGACGATATTACGAAAGCGTCGCCCTGGCTAAGACCATCGTGCAGATTCAGCCACGCTTCGAACAGATCTGGGAATACTTGGCCTGGGACATGGCCTATAACATTGCCGTTGAGGTCGAAGATCCGGCCGGCAAATGGAGCTGGTTCCTTGCTGGGCTAGAGGTCAATCATCAAGGCATCGAACGGAATCCGCAAAGTGAACGCTTGGTGCGCCATCTTGCCTGGATGTTCCATCACAAAGGCGACACCTTCCGTAAAGAAATCGAAAAGAGTCATCTGGTCACGCTGGTCAATCCGTTGTTCGAACGAATCAACCGCGATTTACCAGCCGATCAGCGCATTCCGCTATTGCCGGTGGGCGTCGAGCTCAGCAATTTCCGTTACAGCGAAGCCTGTTATCGCGCGACGATTCGCGTGGCGGAACTCAACCGTTTGCGCGTGCTGCCTTATGTTCGGCGCATGGTGCCCATCGGTATTGAACGTGACGGCAATCATTTGCGAAACCGTGGCGAACACTTTGCCGCGCTGCGGCGTTACTTGACCAGTCTTGAAGAATGGGATCGCGCCTTGGCGTGGAGTGATGTCCCGCGCGAAGCCGATGACGATCGCGACGATCAGTCGATGAACCGTGACATGTGCCAACACAACATTGGACGTCTGGTACGCAAATGCGAACTCTTGATTGAGCAGCTCGCCGGAACTCCAGAGCAAGCGGCTCACTTATCTGACGCGATCAAAACTCGTCGCTGGGAAATCATCGCCCGCGATCTGGAAGTGCCCGGCTGGAAGACGGCCGTGGCCGGCGGACGAATTCGTTGGTTGGATGAATGACGTCTTTCGCCATTGGAAAATTTGACGCTCTGCATCGCGGACATTTCGCACTCGCTCAGCAGGCCGCGCGTTTTGGTCCGCCACGATTACTTACTTTTGGTGGCATGGCGCGTGAACTAGGCTGGTCAGAGCGGCGGCCATTGCTGGCCGCCAGTGATCGCGCGCGGGTGTTGGCAGAGTGGTCACACGCGCTGGGCGCTGCCATCGAAGAAGTCGAACTTCCGTTTGCCAGTGTCCGCGACATGAGCCCCGCGCAGTTCGTTGCCCACGTGCAAACGCGGTGCGGTGCGCAGGCGTTGGTGGTCGGCGAAGATTTTCGTTTTGGTCGTGATCGCAGCGGTGATTCCGCGACGTTATCCGAATTAGCGACCGCCAGCGGCATCCAGGTTGCCGTGCAGTCGCCCGTACTGTACGCAGGGAAAATCATTTCGTCCAGCGGCGTGCGTCGTGCGCTCAGCAGCGGTGATGTTGCGTTAGCCGCCGCCTTGTTGGGCCGTCCGCAGCGCTTGATCGGCACCGTTGTACGCGGCGATGGCCGTGGCCGACAGCTCGGTTTTCCCACCGCGAATCTTGGCGACCGCGCCAATCAAGAACCCGCCCCTGGGGTTTACGCCGCGTGGGCTGAAGTGGATGGTCACCGCGTTCCTGCGGCGCTGAATGTTGGGCATCTTCCCACGCTGGGCAGCGCCCGTCCACTGACCGTCGAAGCGCATTTGATCGGTTGGAGTGATGAAATGTACGGGCGCCCATTGGCGCTCGATCTGATCGCCCGCGTTCGCGAGGAGCAGCGTTTCGCCTCCATTGAAGCCTTGGTGAAACAGATCCAGATCGATGTGGTCGCGGTCAAGCAGTTGCTCGCGGTGTGAACATCAAGAAAGCGCGTGAGATCTCACGCGGAGACGCGGAGGCGCGGAGAATCCCAAGGGCAAGCGTTCTTATGATGACGGTCGATCCAACTACTGGACTTGTGTTTCTGATGCTTGAATCTGCCGCCCAATGACCTCGACGTCCCATGCTAGCCGCATTGAGTCGCCGCCGTTGGTGGTGCGTTTTGGCGCCATTGGCGACATGATTATGACCACGCCGCTGCTGCGTGCTTTGGCAGAACGGCATGGTCGTCCCTGCGATGTGTTGGGTCGTGGTCCATGGATGCAAACCTTGTTTGCGCAGTTGCCGTTTGTCGGAACCGTGCGCTCCATCGACAGTTTGTACTGGCCACCAGCGTGGTTGTCTTGGAATAAACAACGGGCGATCGCTTGGTTGCGTCAACGTGGCGCCGGTCCGGTGTATCTGCTGCAAACCGACGTGGATACCATGCGTTTATTGAAGCCCGCGCGACTCAACGTGACGGCCTTCAATGAGCAATTCGATCAGCGGGCGACGGAACATACGTGTGATCGTTTACTGCGTGTCGGCGGTTTTGGCCCTGAGGCGACGCGCGGATCACAGTTGGCCGTGAGCGCCGACGAAGTCGCCGAAGTGAACCGCTGGCTTACCGCTCTTGGGGCTGGTTCGTCGCCGATAGTTTTGATTCAGCCCGGCAATCGTCGTACTCGTCGTTTCACTCAGTCGGCGCGCGATCATAAAGTGTGGCCGAATGAACATTGGGTAACGGTGATTCAGGGAGTGCTCGAACGTCTGCCGCAGGCGCAGGTTTTGATCCTGGGCTCGCCGAAAGAACAACCGCTGGCGGCGGCATTGGCCAAGGAATGTGGTAGTCCCCGCGTCAAAGCGGTTGCGGATCAATTGCCTCTCCGTCGCTTGTTCGCGCTGCTGACTCGCGCGCACAGCATGATCAGCGTCGATACCGGTCCGGCACACGCAGCGGCGGCTCTGGGTTGTCCCATCGTTGGAATTTTCGGACGCACGGATCCACGCGTCACGGGTCCACAAAGTATGAGCAGCCCGGTAATTCCCGTGGTTCCTCCATTAGCGCGGCAGCTTCGCCCCGATCAGGAATGGCTGCCCGGACTAGAAGTCGGTCAGGTCGAGGCCACCGCCGTCGTGCAGGCGTGGGCGGGATTGCTGACGTCTGCGCCGCTGCTGCAACCAGCCTAACGGCACAGGCACCAGCGCTGTCCTGGTTTTCTTTCGCTTTTCCCCACTTCATCCTGAACGCGGCAGTAGGAATTCAAATTTCCAACGCAAAGACGCAAAGACGCCATACCCCGTTGGGGCACATAGGAAAGGCAGGGTTTTGAATTCAATTTCGTATGATCAAGGACTTCACCAAACAAATGAATCTTTTTTTGATGTAAGTCCTTTGCGCTCTTTGCTGCTTTGCGGTAAAATGGTTTTCTCCTGCGTTTTTTAGGTTCATTGCGCCTCATCCCACCAAGGCGATTTGAATATCCATGACATTGGTGCCGGTTGGTCCGCTGTGCAGCAAGTCGCCGAGGTGAGCGAAAAATGGGTAGGCGTTGTGACTATTGAGATGGTGTTCTAAGTCGAGACCGATGGCGTGTGCGCGGCTCATTGTGGTACCATCGACGATGGCTCCGGCGGCGTCGGTGGGGCCGTCATTGCCGTCCGTGCCGCCACTGAGAATGGCAATCGGAACTGGTGCGCCGTGCCCTGGCGAGGAACCGAGCACTCCTGCCGCTGCAAGCGCAAACTCCTGATTTCGTCCGCCGATTCCGTGATTTTTTCCGAGTGTGACGGTGGTTTCTCCACCCGCGATCAGGCACACGCGTTGGTTGTTCGACCGTTCATGTAGTGCTGCGCAGGCAAAAGTCGCTCCAGCGGCACGGGCTTCTCCGGTCACTGGTCCGTGCCAGATGATCGGCGTGTAGCCGACCGCCTGCGCGGCGGTTGCCGCTGCTGCTACGGCTTGGGCATTATGAGCGATTATGCGATAGCGCACATGCGACAAACTCGGGTCGCTAGGTTTCGGGGTCTCAGCGATTTTTCCGGCAACGCCGTCCGCAATCAGGTGCGTGACCGATGTCGGCAATGATCCGCGCAAACCGAAGCGATGGATGTGCGCATCAACCTCAGCAAAGGTCGTCGGATCACCAACAAATGGCCCAGAACCAATCGTCGCCGGATCATCACCAACGACATCGCTGATGGCTAAACACCACACCGATGCTGGCAATGCGCGCTGGGCCAGCTGTCCGCCTTTAATGCGCGAGAGATGTTTGCGCACGGCGTTGAGCGCCGCGATGTTGCCACCGCTGGCCAACAACAGCCGCGTGGTTTCTTGTTTATCCGCCAAGGTTATTCCGGCGCGCGGCGCAGGCAGCAATGCGGACGCGCCGCCAGACCAACACGCAATAACCAGATCGTTCGCGGTCAGTCCGTGCAACGCTTCTTCCAGCGCATGCGCAGCGCTTTCCCCCGCCGCATCTGGCACGGGATGTCCGGCTTCCAACAGCTGCACTTTACTCAGCGCAGCGCCATGGATCAGCGCCGCGCCATGGCCGTATTTGACCACCACCACACCGTGAGCGATGCGATCGCCAATGAGCTGTTCCACCGCTTGCGCCATCGCCGCAGAGGCCTTGCCCGCGCCCACCACCACCACGCGCCCATCAGCTCCCAAATCATGCTGCCCATCGTCGAGCAACAACCGCGTGCCATCACGGCGCAAATACTTCAACACGGCAGCACGCGGCTCAACGGCTGCCACGGCCGCAGAAAAAATGGAACGCAGGTCAGCGTGACGATGGTTCATGGGTCGGATGTTTACCTGAGCACGCGGAGCGCAAGGCGATGACGAAGATGCACTGATGTGGTGGGCTGATGTGGTGGGCTGATGTCACAAAAAGCCCCGTAGAAAGGCCACCGGACCGGGTCTTTCCCTTCCCTTGCCCAGCCCATGATCCGCGCTCACCAGCAAGGACACGACTATGTACCCACCTGAATTAACCAACCCAATCCGCGATGAAGTTGCCCAGATCGGCCTGACCGAATTGAAAACTCCTGCTGAGGTCGACAGCGCGCTGACCAAGTCCGGCACCACGTTGGTTTACGTCAACAGTATCTGCGGTTGTGCCGCCGGCGGCGCGCGCCCAGGACTGTTCATGGCCTTGCAACAAACCGCCAAGAAACCAACCCAAGTAACCACGGTGTTCGCCGGCGTTGATAAAGAGGCGACCTCAAAAGCCCGTTCATATTTTGCCGAATATCCCCCCAGCAGCCCAAGTGCAGCGTTGCTCAAAAACGGCGAAGTCGTGTGGGTCCTGCACCGCCACCAAATCGAAGGCCGCCACCCCGAACAAATCGCCCAACAATTCAAAGCGGCGTTCGAAGCGAACTGCTAAGGTCGTTAAGTGGTAAACTTCCACCGCTAAGACGCCAGCCAACAGATTCACAACGATGGTTTCTATGATTATCGCACCAGCGCAGGCCACCGGTCTGCGCTGTTCTCTTTTAAACCAAAGAGTTAGCGAAGTCGGCAGAAGCAGTAGACGAAGTGCTGTTCTTTTCCTGTGGGAGTCAGGTGCGTTTCTCGACGCGAATCGAGCAGTTCGAATTGCCCACCGAATTGCGCGTGCAGCGAACCGGCATCAAAACGAGCGACGGGAAGCCCACTGCACTTCTCTGGGCCGTCAGACGCGAACGTAGCCATGATCACGTGACCACCCGGCTTGAGGGCGCGTTTGACGGTCGTCACATAGCGTTCGCGATCGGCGGGTGAGGTAAGGAAATGAAAAACCGCCCGATCATGCCAGACATCGTAGCGCGCTGCGGCTAGCTCGATGTGCGTTATATCGCCGTCGATCCAACTGATCGATGAGGCCGCCAAACCAAGCCGATTTTGCGCCACTGCCAAAGCCGCAGCGGAAATATCAAGCACGCTGACATCACTATAATCCGCAGCGAGCAAATCATCGACCAAGGTCGAAGCTCCGCCACCGACATCAATAATGGCTGCTTGCGGTGACGGTGCGGCATGACGAATCAGATCGAGCGAAAGATCCAAGTGCGGACGAAACCAACTGACATGAGCTGATCCATGTTGTTCGTAGGTGCTATCCCAATGAGTCTTGGTCGTCATGGCAGTTCCCGGTGTGGAGGTGTTCATGCTAGCGCCGAAATCAACGACGGAACCACCAGCAGAGCCGAAGCCAATAAAAAAGACCGACTTGCTGTCATCGCCGCCGTCACGGCGCGCGGGCAAGCCGACACGCCAGCGTGGGCGACGCCATGATCAGCGGCAAAGACCGTCACCGCCGGACGCAGCGGCGCCGGGCGCAACAGGTTGCGGCACGCAGCCAGTCGGCAGGCTATTTCTTCCAATTTACCCAGGCTGCCCGCCGGCTTGGTAAGCTGCATTTGCCGTTGGCGAGCGGCAACAAGAATCAAAGGATTCGGCGAAGCGATAAGAAGCATGGTGAGTCCAGGGAATCATTTTGGCGTGGCGCTCAACGGCCACGAGGTCGCTTCTTTCACAAGCTTCGGACCGTCAAAACCGAGGCCTCGCTTACACTGGCGTTCTATCCATATCAATTGAGGAATTTTCTGTGACTTTTCATTCATCAACACTTCCCCGCACGCTCACCTTGGTCTTAGGCGGCGCTCGCAGCGGTAAAAGTTCCTATGCTCAGCGCCAAGTAGAGCGCCGTGGAAACGGCCAGGAGCTGCTCTACGTCGCCACTGCCGAAGCGCAGGATGGAGAGATGCTCAGCCGCATTCAACGGCATCGCAGCGAGCGCAGTGAAATCTGGCGCACCTTGGAAGAACCGCTCGACCTAGCCTCGGCCTTGCCCCCAGTCGCGCCCGTTGCGGGAATCGTCTTGATCGACTGCATCACCCTTCTCGTCAGCAACCTGCTCATCAAGCTCGAAGCAGAACTCCCCGTCGAAGAGATTGAAAAACAGATCCTCGCGGAGATCGAAAAAATCCTTGCCGTCTATCGCTCGGGCACGGCCTCGTGGTGGCTGGTCAGCAATGAAGTCGGCCTAGGGATTGTCCCCGCTTATCCTCTTGGTCGCAGTTACCGCGACGCTCTCGGTCGGGTCAACGCCCGCCTCGCCGCCGAAGCCGATCAGGTCATATTTATGGTGGCCGGCCTGCCCTTGGCAGTGAAAGGCGTCCTACCAACTTGAGGTCAGGAATCATTGAGATCTTCGCAACCGTCCTGGAGTGCCCGGTTGCGTTTTGCTCGTTTCCAGGCGAATTCGACGTTTTTTTAACGCTCACGGCGGAGTTCATGGGCCGCTGAGCCCGTTGTAGAAATAGCGGGATACGCCGCGCGAAATACCGCTTCAGCAGCGTCAAGTAATCCTGGACCTGGGTCTTCTAGGATTCCTTCACCAATGATAAGGAGATGGCCATCGGTGACGGCACGCAGGGCTTGGATGCCAGGTAGGGCACGCAGAGCGGTGGCGCTGCGTGGGCTTAGCACGATCACCTCTGGATTAAGGGCGATCACTTCTTCGACGGAAAGTTTTGGCCAGCCAGAATAATGTTCGGCAGCGACATCGATGAGTCCGGCGGCGGTGAGGACGTCGTGATAACTACTGCCGATGGTTCCGCCGTAGATCTCGTGACCAAATATTCCGAGGTACAGCGCACGTCGGCGCGGATGATTTGTTGGCAGAGATGCGGCGACGTTGGCGAGTCGGTGGGTAAAGGTGGTGATAAAATGTTCGGCGCGATCGTCAGAGCCGATCAATGCACCAATCAAGCGGGCATTGGGTATCAGCGAAGCGACGCCGCGTTGCGATCCCAGGCTGCAGACGGTCAGTCCAGCTTGGCGAAGACGCGCTAGGCGATCGAGTTGATCGGCGGTGCTGGATACCACCACCAAATCCGGCATCAGAGCGATGACCGTTTCCAGATTATCCAAACCAGCAAGGCGAGGTAATCCGGCCAAGTGCAAAGCCACCGTCGACTGATGATAGATGCTGACTCCAATGATGCGATCGCGTTCACAAAGCTCGGCTAATAACGCATCGGATTCAAGACTCAGGCTGATGATGCGGGTGTAATGAGCGAGCGGTATGGCGGTGCCCTGGGCATCGCGTACGGCGATTCGTCCATCAGGAAGCGTGATGCGTGCAATTTCTGTGGCTGAATTCGGCGGTGGCGTTGCCGTCGATGTCGCGGTTGGATGAGCGAAATAACTGGTGCCGATCGCCGACCAAATAAATGCCGCGATTAAGCCAGCCACATTGAGGACATGAAGACGGTTCACGACGAAGATCCTGCACGCGGATGGAGAGGTGTCGGCAAGCGGAATGAGCGGGCGTCGGTAGGATCTTGCTCAACGCCGAAGGCGCTGGTGAGCGCTGACGAAGCCAGCACCGTGGTGGCGTCGCCGGTCAGCATGACGTGACCGCGATCGATCAGGACGACGTGATCAGCAACGCGGCGGACTTCGTCAAGTTGGTGCAGCGCAACCAAAATCGTGAAACCATTTTCCGCAAGTCGGCGCAATAACGATAATAATGCGAGCGCGTGTCCGATGTCGAGCGCGGCGGTCGGCTCGTCGAGCAATAATGTTCGTGCGCCACCGGCGAGCGCGCGGGCGATCAATACTCGTTGCGCTTCGCCAGCCGAGAGTTCGTTAAAGCGACGATTGGCAAGCGCGGTCGCATCAACCGCAGCAAGGGCCTCTTCCACCGCGCGATGATTGCTGGCGACGATGACGTTCCAACTGTGGTCGAGCGCGTAACGACCGCAGTTAACCACCTCATTGACCAGTAACGGCGCGGTCAGACGGCTGCGTTGCGGCACATAGCCAATCAATCGCGCACGTGCGCGCCGATCCATGCGCAAGACATCCTGGCCTGATAAAAACACACTGCCGTGTGTGCAGGGCAGCAGTCCTAATGCCGCCGTGATCAGCGTCGATTTTCCCGCACCATTTGAGCCGATAAGCGCGGTGACGTGACCTTGCGCAGCGGTGAGCGAAACATGGTCAAGCAACACGCGTGCACGATGGTGTACGGTCAGATCGTTGATCACCAACGCGGCCGTCATGGGCGAGTTTGTCATCCTAAAAACCGCAACGGATAGGACACAGAGCACCAGAGAACCAGAGTGGAGAAAGAGTGAGACTCTTATTAACGATCACCCAAAAAGTGTTCCGCTGTTTCGACATAACATCTTGTCTCTTCCTCTGGTGCTCTGGTGTTCTGTGTTCTATGGCTGCGTTTAGGGTCATGCCAGCTCCCGCCGGGAACGCAGCAGGACCAC
>JANMYZ010000054.1:0-2906 GCA_031382605.1 Planctomycetota bacterium
CCGTGCCCGAAAAGGCTCCGCTGTAGGTGACGGTCGCTCCTGGCAACGCTGCACCGTCTTTACGCACGGTGCCGCTGACCGTGGCGGTGGTGAACGCGAAATCGACGCCACTGCGGCTGGGCGGTAATGTTACCGAAGTCGCTGCGGTTGATAAGAAACCGCTCTTGCTCGCAATCACATTGAGCGAAACCGACGGGCTGGTTTCGATTATTTTGCTCATGAAATACGTGCCATCCACCGCCGTAGTCGCAGTCGCTGCAAACGCCCCGCTTGCGGTAACCGTGGCGCCAGCGAGGGGCGCTCCGTCGAGGCGCGCAGTTCCTTGCACACTGGTCGTAGTAAATGCGAAATCGATGCCGGTGCGTGATGACGGAATCGTAACAATCGTGCGGGTTGCCGAGGTATAGCTGGCTCCCTGTTTGGCGACTAACAAGTAGCTGCCGTCGATGGCGGGGAAATTATAGGTTCCGTCTGCCGCAGTAATGACCGAGCCACTTAGCGGTCCGGTATACGTTACGTTGACACCACTCACTCCAGCGCCGTCGAGACGCACCGTACCGGCGATCGATCCCGCAGAATATGCGGTATATTCGATAGTACGACTCCAACTGTGCGCAGCGCTATCGGTGAAGGTAAGCATAAGTTGCACAGAGTGAGGAGTCGCAGTACCGGCAGCGACGGAGAACAAGAATGGTCCAGTGCCGGCAGACTGCACACCAATGGCAAGGTCCCCATAAATGACCGTGGCGTTCTGAATCGTCACCGCTGCATCAGGAGTAGCGAGACTAAGACTGCCGATGACACCGCTGGCGGCTTCCAACCCATCGTTTGCCGCAGTCACCGTCAGACCGATATTCTCGCCAGGATTAATCCGACCATCCCCGTTACCATTGGTGGCAGCACTTACCGAGTCATTCATCACTAGAGAGCGTGTCGCGATGAATGGTCCCGTGGTAAGGCGCGCGGATGCTGCGGCGCCACGAAGATTGACCAAATCAATAGCGGCAGGCGTGGAAATTCCGGCCGGGACGTCAATCCAAATCTCGGTGGCGCTTAGGAGTGTGAAAAATGGAGATTCAATAACTGTTGTACCGATATCATAAACGATCGGCATCAGCGTGGTGTCAAATCCGCTACCAATAACATTCACGGCACTCTTGCCGTTGAAGGTACCGAGATTTGCCGAGGTAATAACGATTGGCCCATTGGCCATCGCGACAGGGCCAGTGTGGTCAGAGACGGTTGCCGATGAAGCGCCTAGCGTGAAGCGGACAACGTCAACGTTGTTGGCCTTTGTCACTTCACGGACACGGGAAAGCGGATCGGTGATGCCAACCAACCAATACTCCCCGTTTGCCAAACCGGTGACATCAATCGACTGCCCAGCGGTACCACTGCCGTAGACATCCTGATGATTGTAAGAGATCGCCTGGAAGGCACCACCGCAGCCAGGAGAAATGCTCGGGCCTGTGCCAAGTTGGTAAACATCGATTAAACAGTACGAACGTTTAGGACTGCGACGCAACTTAACCAGACCGACTCCAGGCTGATTTTGCCACAGCGAGAAATCAGCGTATTGGCTAAAATGATAGTGACCGTGGTCCTCGTCGAAAAAGATGAAAGAGTCATCAAGGATCGCCTGGGGATGATTGCCAATAATCATATGAACTCCCAGGTCACCGACGTTGGCTGAGGCCCACGACCAATTTATTGAACTGCCCGAACGCGACAGGCTATTGAGCCCACGAGTGGTGGTGAAATCAGGGAAAAGGTCTGGCCATCCAGTCGGCGCAGGGGTGGTATTTCCCGCAACTTCAAGATCATCGATCGCCCAGCCGGCATAGCCATTTCGCACGCCATCGACGGTATCGAAAAGGAACTTGACCCGGATTGTGCCCCAAGCCGGATCAAGAAAAATGTTATGCTGATGCCAAGGCGTTACCTCGACCCCAGTTTCTAAATCAGTGTAGGCCTCACGCGAAGGACCAGGCCCAATACCAGCAATACCGCCGTTGCGATCAAATGCGTAGCCGACTGATGCGAGCGTCCATTGGGCAAGGCGAACCGTCGCGGCGCTGTTCCAGATCTCCACCATTCGGCGATCCTTGTCCGGAGTTCGCGTTTCGGTCTGGTAATTGGACCAAAAGCGCAGCATCGGATTGGTGATTCCGACCAGCGAAATGGCCGGAGAAAAAGCGCTGCTAGAATTGATGCCGCCAGGATTGGTGCTCGTGTAGGTGACGCCGTTGTTGTAGTTGAGGCTCAAACCGCTGCGGCTGATACCGCCAGTCATGGTCGAGGGCGAGCCATCAACCGCCCAACCAACCCCGCCCACCGGAGCATCGATAGTCCAGCCCACCAATGGGGCATCGAAAGTCTCGCTATGGGTAGCCGCACTCAGCGCTGATGCGCCGTAAGCCCACAATAATACGACAAGAGCCGTTGCCTGGATGAGAAAATTTTTCATGTGGACCTCGATAAAAAAGAGTAAGGGCAAAAGGTAAAAGGTGGCTCACGAAGTTTGTTATAAACGATGCGGGTGACGGATGGTGTAACCAATTATCAAGTAGCAATCACCAACTGCCTCTTGAGTTTGAATAACACAACAACGCCGAGCTTGCTTTTAATAAATCTCTCAAACATTACTTTGGCCTTAGTTCGAAGAGAAATCGGTCGTCATTTTAAGATTCAAACTTTTAAGCTTCAAGCCATGCGCTGATTTCCAATTTCTTATCATCCAATAAACACGTGCATGTAGCGACGCCAGGCTGCGCGTACACTGGTCGAGCTGGTGCTCGACCCTCCCGGGCAGCGCAAGCGCGAGGCTGGGCTACCTTTTGCCGCCCCATTGGTGGGCTGGACTATCGATGCTCCGGTGGGCGGGGTTGGTTGGGCGGTTGATGGCT
>JANMYZ010000092.1:0-5681 GCA_031382605.1 Planctomycetota bacterium
CGAATTACCAACTGCCGACGGCAAACACGACGGCCTTGAACTCTACCTAGGATTGCTGCGCGCTGGCGAAGTGCTGACCATCGAAGATTTGTTGATTACCACAAAAGATGGTTCAGCACCGCGCATCAAAGGCGTCGTCCAGCAAAATGGTCGCAGCGAACGGTTAATAATTCCGTGATATGAACCAAAACGCCCCAGGTCGGCGAAGCTGAACCCAAAGCAAAGACAACGATCGGAGAAGTGCTAAACCCCAGCCCAGCGGAGCCGGAACCAAAGCGAAAGCAAAGATTGGAGAAGTACTCACCACAGAGGGCACAGAGGAAGACCGTATGATTATCCTCTGTGTCCTCTGTGCCCTCTGTGGTGAGAACTTCTCCATTTTTTTTGTATTTGAATTCGGTTGTGCCAAGCCTGGATTCTATCGATCGCAGCTTTTTTACACTTACGGCTTGGCCTGAGTTGATTGCAATCCCGACACGATCAACCGGGTATTATAGGCAAACATTCCCAGGTAACTGTCGCCCAGGCGGCCTTGAATGTGCAGGCTGTCTGACAACAAGGTTCCACCCAGTCGCGCGCCGGCCTCGGCGCCAAGGCGTTCGACGACCTTGGGATTTGCCGTCGATTCGATGAAAACTGCCGGCACGCCACGCTGACGCAGCAACGTAATCAACGCACTAAAATGCGCGGGATCCGGTTCTTGGCCGGTGGCAATGCCCTCTACAGCAACCACTTCTAAGCCGTACGCGCGAGCAAAATATGCCAGGGCATCGTGACTCGTCACCAACACCCGACGCTCTACCGGCAAGGTGGCAATTTGTTTTTTCACCCACGCATCCATCACGCGCAATTGCGCCTGATACAAATCGGTCCACGCCTGATAGTCGCTCGCATGCGCAGGATCGGCAGCGACGAAAGCATCGCGCAGATTGACGGCGTAACGCATGCCATTTTTTGCGTCATGCCACGCGTGTGGGTCTTGATCGCCAGCATGATGATGGCCATCAGCGTGATCATGACCTGGAGCCGTAATCGCTTCTACGCCGGTAGACGCCACCACCACACGCTCACGCCCAACGCCAGCAGCAGCGATCAATTGATCGAGCCAACCTTCGTAGCCCAGACCGTTGACGATAACCAACTGGGCTGAGGCAATGACGCGCACATCGTCTGGCGTTGGCTGATAGGTGTGCGGATCAACGCCCGCTTTCATCACGCTGAGGACTTCTACCCGCGAGCCACCAACCTGCCGCGCGAGGTCGGCCAAGATCGTGGTGGTGCACACCACCCGCAGCGGTGCTTTGTCCGCTGCAGCCAAGGTCAAACCCCAAGGCAGCATAAAGACCAGAAGAAGAAGCGGAGAAAGGAGCGAAAATAGGGGAAAGCGCATGTATTACGTCGTATTACCAGGAGCGAACGCGGCAAGGACGAGGTTGGCAACCGCGGGCAAACCATTGGATAACAGAGATAAAGACAAAAAATTACCGCCAAGCCGCCAAGAGCGCTAAGGGAAGACCAAAAAACTGGCAAGAACGCTCTCTCTTGGTGTTAAGTCCGTTCAGCCACCCCTTTCTCTCGTCTTCCCTTGGCGTTCTTGGCGCCTTGGCGGTGAAAATGGTTGAGCCATCGCCTGCCTGGGAACCGTTCTTGCAGGCGCCCAAAGAACCCGCAGAACCCCGCGACCTGCAAACCTCTGCCAACCTCTGTCTCGGTGAGATTCCATGCTGAAGAAAATTGAATACGGACTCGAACACGTGATTTTCTGGAGCCGCTGGCTGCAGGCGCCGATCTATGTCGGACTGATTCTCGCTCAGGTGTTGTACTGCTATAAATTTGCGAAAGAGATCTTCCATCTGGTGATGATCACCGAGTCGAGCAGCGAGATGACGTTTCTTCTGGCGGTTTTGACGCTGATCGACATCGCGATGGTCGCCAACCTCATCACCATGGTGGTAATCGGTGGCTACGCGACTTTTGTTAGCAAACTCGACCTTGATAAATCCGCTGACAAACCCGACTGGCTGGAACACATCGACCCAGGAGCGATTAAGATCAAGCTCGCCACGTCACTGGTCGGCATCAGCTCCATCCATCTGCTCAAGAGCTTTATCTTCGTCGGCAATCCTCCCGTCGAAGGCCAGATGATCATCACCCATCAGGATATTTTATGGCAAGTGGTCATCCATATGACCTTCGTGCTTTCAACACTGCTGCTGGCCATCAGTGAATTCATCATGCACCGGCGATACCCAGCAAACGTGGCACCGTTGTCTGCGCCGCCCGATAAGAACTACTAAGCTCGCTGAAGAAACTGCTGTCGCTTAGCGCACCAACAGCAATGCATTCCACCAAGCGTCGCTGTGTACTTCCTGAGTGGTAAATCCCACGGCGGCGAAAGCCGCTTCCACCACCGGGCGTTTCTGCTGGGCAATGCCGGAAGCGATCAATCTGCCGTGCGGTAAAATCAGCGGTAAACGTGGATCTTCTGCCAGCGATATCAATGGATCGGCGTACAGATTCGCCACCATCACGTCGATGGGGTTCAGCGGGATGTCGGTCAGCAGATCAGACGACATCACCATGGCGTTCGGATGCCCGTTCAAAGCGCAGGTCGCGCGCGTGGTACGCACGGAGTCCTCATCAATGTCGCTAAAAATAACCGACGCCGCACCACGATGATGAGCGATCAAACCTAACACGCCAGTACCGCAACCAAGGTCCAGCACCCGTTGACCACCTACCTCCATGCTCATCAGCAAATCCGCGCACATTTTGGTGCTGGGATGATGACCGTCGCCAAAGGCCGGTGATGGCGGAATATGCAGAACCAGCTGACCATCCTTCGCTGACATCAGCCCTTGTGGATCAATCCATACTCCAGCGCACAATTCACATGGTTCACCGTCCAGAACATTGGCGAGCAATTCACGTTCACTCATGCAGCGACGATCATCGCTTTTCAAACCCAGCGTCGCCAACGCTGCCAGCACCGCATCAGGGAACACGCCATGCATGCCATAGAGTTCTAAATCTAACCGCCCATCGCTGCGTGTACTGATGACATAGGCGGTAAAATCAGCGCTATGAAATGCCTCGGCCAGCGCCGCTTCCAATCCAGCATTGATCACCAAACGGTGGATAGCGTAGTCCATAGGCGCGGCAGCTTTGCCAGGGACAGCACTTTTCCAACCAGCGAACTTTTGACGCCATCTGGAAACCTGCTGCTGCGGCTCCTTCGTCGAAACCTAACGCATTGTCGTTGAGATCACTATCTGCATTCGTAGACGTGACGCTAATCTCACTTATCTCATCTCGATCCCTCGCCCGTTCATCCTCTAGGCACACCCATGACCACCACGCTTTTTACCCCTATGACTCTCGGTTCCATGACGTTGCCAAATCGCATCGTCATGGCTCCGCTGACTCGTTGCCGCGCGGACGTTGATCATGTGCCGACCGCTCTGATGGTCGACTATTACTCCCAGCGTGCGAGCGCTGGATTGATCATTGCTGAGGCAACCATGGCGATGGAAGGCAATTCCGCTTTCGGCGGACGGGAACCGGGAATTTATTCCACTGCCCAAGTGGCTGGTTGGAAAAAAGTCACCGATGCGGTGCACGCCAAAGGCGGGCACATGTTCTTGCAAATCTGGCACGGTGGTCGGGCCTGCCATCCGTATTTTAATCGCGGTGCGCAACCGGTTGCCCCCAGCGCCATCGCGATCACCGGCGATGAAGTGCATACCCCTGAAGGCAAGAAGCCCTACGTCACCCCACGCGAATTACGCGATGATGAAATTCCAGGAATCATTGAGGGTTTCCGCAAAGCCGCGACCAACGCCAAAGCGGCTGGCTTCGATGGTGTCGAAGTACACGGCGCCAATGGCTATTTACTCGATGAATTTTTACGTGACGGCAGCAACCGTCGCAGCGGTCCGTACGGCGGGTCACTGCCAAATCGAGCGAAATTATTACTCGCAGTCACCGACGCCGTTATCGGCGTCTGGGGAGCCGATCGCGTCGGAGCACGACTGTCTCCATTAAACAGCTTTAACGACATGCGCGACAGCGACCCGGTCGGTTTAACCTCCTACGTCGCAGCTCAATTCAACCAACGTAAAATCGCCTATCTCCACATGATGCGCGCAGATTTTTTCGGCGTACAACACGGCGACGTGATCAGTCCTGCACGCGCCGCTTTCACAGGAAATGTGATCGGCAATATGGGCTACCAAGCCAGCGAGGCCAATTCCGCACTTGCTGCTGGCACCTTGAATGCCGTAGCGTTCGGTCATCACTACGTCAGCAATCCTGATCTCGTCGCGCGCCTAAAAGCCGGCGTTGCGCTGGTCGAGCCAGATTCCAGCACCTTCTATTCGCATGACGCCAAGGGCTATACCGACTACCCAACGATGTAGCCCGCGATTACCACGGTGACGAGCATTCCTGCCACCGACTTAAAGAGGCTTTCACCACGTCGATGAACGGCTGCATACGCATGTCGGTCTTGACGTTAAAGCCCTCCAAATCGTAACGACGAACCAGTTCATCCTGTGCGGCAACCGCGTTGTCCCCAGTCCGCATAAGTAAACGCATCGGCCGATTGCCAAGCGTATGGCGAATGTATTCAACCAGACGTACGCCTGCGGTCTCGTCCTCCATCGCCACATCAATCAATGCCACCGCAAAACTCTCATGGCCATGTTCCGCCAACACGCACTGGGCTGCACTTGCCGACGCAGCAAAGAACAATGAGACGCGACAATGATCCAACTCAATCCCGGCCAAGGCCAGGTCGCTAAATTCGTTGAACTCGTTGAGCTCCAAGCTGGTCTGATGATCATTCACCACTAAAATTCGTCACGCCGGACCCAGCTGCTCATGCAATGGGGTGATATCATCAATGATCCAAATCGGCCGATCGTCGAGGGTGTCCATGCGGCCAGAGTCATGCCCCAAATTTGGCCTGCGGTCCAACTGCGCTTGGAAAAAGCGCCCATGACCATGACGAGTCATTTTATTAAATATGCCTGTTTTCTGTGCTGTTCAACGTACCCCAACCGCCTTGGCCGCGTCAAACATCTAGCCGCCATGCGTGACTCTACAGCGGTCATCTTGACAACATCGGTGTTCTCCAATGATGCCGCGCCTACCACATTCCTCGGTAGCTCAGTGGTAGAGCAGGTGACTGTTAATCATCTGGTCGGGGGTTCGAATCCCTCCCGGGGAGCCAACGAACGGGCCATCCAAATCATTTGGATGGCCCGTTTTTTTTGGGCGAGCGTGACCCGTAGAAGACCTGCCACGCGCTCGCCATGAACTTGTTGATCCAGGGCGGCTAGTGCTTCGTCAAAGTGATAACGACGAGTTATTGGCTGATGAAAAGACGACGGGCTACGGGCTATCGGTTTTTTTTCCACGTCGCAGCACAACACTGGGGGTGTCGTTGTGATTCGACGTCTTCATGGTGAAATAAAAAAACTCGGCGTTACCGCCGAGCTTTTCGTAAAGATCCAAGATCAGAAAACCCATTCCGGGTATCGGCGGGTATTGGCGCACTTTTCTGCACACCACACCATGCGAGCCGTTTCCCCAGGCCAACACCGGGACGAAAAGTATTTCCGTCCCGGTGGCGATTGGATCACATATCCATCGCTTCTACCTACCGATTAATTCGCTGC
>JANMYZ010000200.1:0-3866 GCA_031382605.1 Planctomycetota bacterium
CGTTGGTGACCTGCCAATGATTTCCTTTGCGAGTCAGTTGCAGCTGCGCGCGTTCCGTGCGGGCGGTCACGTACAGCAATTGACGATTGCGGCGGGCGGGAATCCATTCGCCAGACAACTGCTGACCACCGCGCCAATCAATCGCGTAGGATTCGCTGTTACGCGAATGACTGCGACGGTAACCGTTATGCTCTTCATCTGGTTCAAAGCGCCGCACTTTGGCGTCGTTGTCGACGTCGAAACGGGCGACGGAAAAACCACCGTAATACGACGCGCGCGTCCAAGCGATGGCGCGGGCGTGCGATTGGTCGAGCACCGTGAGCTGGCTCGCTACACGGCGCAGGCTGAGTCCTTCGATGATGATATTGGTCCCCAGCAAGACCACGCAGGTGATCAGGCTAAGCGCGGGTGTGGTCAGCAAAAATAATGCGGGGGCACCGCGACGGCGCACCCACCACAAATTCAAAGGGCCGACGATCACCGCGAAAAGCGTGGCGAGCAGCATGAAGCCCGTTGCCGGTACGGATTCGGTACCGGGCACTGAGATCAGCACGTTAGGATGTTCTTTTTCGGAGCCGATGCGGTTTAAGCGATTGATCAGCGCCTTTTCACTGGTGTTGAGCAACCACGGTTCGACGCCAACTTTTCGCCACGCCTCGCGATGAGCGACGGTCGCGATCACCACGTTTCCTCCAGCAGAGACCCAAGTGGCAATGGCTGAGCGCTGCTCGGCGGCCAGGGCCAGATCGTCGCTGGCGGCAAAGACCAAGGTCATCCACGTCGGATATCCTTGCCAGCGTTCGGGGAGATCCATCCGTGGGATACGAGCGGAGAAGTTATTCTTACTCGCTGACGAACCGAACATTTGCTGAACATGTGTTGGAAACGTGGTGGCATTGGCGAATTCCAAGTTCTTCAAGGGAATGTTCTCGTCGCTATCAATAACGGCGAAGGCCAGCCGGCGGTGCTGATGGGCGGCAGAAATCGTTAACTCGCCGTTGAGTCCATCATCGCTCGACCAAGTGATCTGGATGTATCCGCCATCATTTTGCAGCGGCGGTAACAACAGCGTGGCGCGCACGGCTTCACCTCCGCCAACGACCATGGCGATGCGCGCTTCGACGCTGTCGGCTTTGGCAACGATGGTCAGCGTTCGCTCGCTGGATGAGCTGCCGCTGATAATAACTGGAGTATAGCCTGCGCTATCAACCCACGGCACCGCCGCAGAAACCACGGGTAGCTCAGCAGTGTTGGCCGAATACGTGATCAAGAGTAAGAATAGCAAAAAAAATCGACTCATGCGACTCATGCTCAGCCGCTCAATTCTGGAATTTGCAGAACGATTTCATTGATCACGTTGGCGGCCGTGGTGCCGGAAAGCCCGGCTTCATACGACAGCACTAAGCGATGTGCGATGACCGGCACCGCGAACGCTTTCACATCAGCAAAGCCAACCGCTGGGCGACCCGCAAGAAACGCGGAAGCGCGGGCGCAGCCAGCCAACGCGATGGCCGCGCGCGGACTTGCTCCCCAGCGCAAGGTCTGCTTCACCAGACTGGTGGCATGGGGTTGCTCAGGCCGCGTCGCGTCGACTAAGCGAGCGATGTATTTCGCAACCGCCTCTGGCAAGGCGATGCGTTTGACGGCGGCCAACAAAGCGCGCAAACCTTCGGGATCGGTGACCGCTGCGGGCGTTGGCGGACGGCCATCAGGGCGCTGCATTAAAATGCTGGTCAGGGTTTCCGCCGACACGCCGGTGACCGAGGCTTTGATGGTGAAGCGATCGAGTTGCGCTTCGGGCAGCGGGTAAGTGCCGTCCAACTCAATCGGATTTTGCGTCGCCAAAACAAAGAACGGCGCTGGCAGCGTGTGCGTGGTGTCGAGCACCGTCACGCAATGTTCCTGCATCGCTTGTAAAAGTGCCGACTGCGTTTTCGGACTGGCGCGATTGATTTCGTCAGCCAGGACGATTTGCGCAAAAATGGGACCTGGACGAAACATCAATTGGCGACCGCCGCCGTTCTGCTCTTGCAAGATGGTGGTGCCGGTGATGTCACCGGGCATCAGATCAGGCGTGAATTGAATACGTTTATGATCAAGCCCAGATAACGCGGCCAACGCTTTCACCAATTCGGTTTTACCCAAACCGGGCAACCCTTCGAGCAGCACATGGCCACCCGCCAACATTCCCACCACCACCAAGCGAGTCAGGGTTTGCTGACCCAAGATAATGCGATCAAGCCCATCGAGCAGGCTTTTGGCGCGGGCCTGTAACGGTTCGAGTTCAGCTTCGGTCATCAGCATGGTGAGCCTTGGGAATGAAAGGATGAAAAGAAAGGTGACTTAAAAGACCGCAGAAAAAAATAACTTCCACCGCAAAGACGCAAAGACGCAAAGGTTTGAATCAAAATTGAGTTGATCAATAGCTTTATCAATTGCGTGAAGTTTGATTTCACCTTGAGTTCTTTGCGCTCTTTGCGCTCTTTGCGGCTTAGCGGTAAAATGGTTCTCTACTGCTTTTTTCAGGTTGCGCGCGCGGGAGTTCGTCACTATTCGCCGCCAAAATACTGCTGCACCGCCGCACGATGGCGAGGGGCAGTGGTTGCCCGGCGAGCGTCGGCGGCAGTGGGATCGAACTGTTGCGCGGCTGCTCGGCGTCCGGCCTCGGCAGTGGCGGCGTCGACATCGGGCTCGCGCACTTGCTCGGCGAGCGTCACCGAACCATCGGCATTGAGTCGCGCTCCTGGAGCCAAGCCCACCACGCCGCCGACGGGAAAGCGTTCGACGTCGAGTTCTTGCGGATGATCGGTGTGCCCAGGACCGCGACCGACACCGCCACGACCTGGACGGCCGCGCGCTTCGGCGAGCAACAAGGCAAATCCCTCTTCACCGTTTCCGTCACATTTACCGAGCTTTGCGGCTCGTTTGGCCAATTCATCGACCAAGCGCTTGGCCAAGTCGCGAGCCTGCCGTTCATTCATCTGTTTCGGTGGACCAGCGGCTGGTTGCAGACCAAGTTTTTCTAGCGCGGCAAGTTGTTCTGCGCTCAACTTGCCTTGCGCAGCGGCCTGCTGCAGTGCTGCTTTCATGGCATCTGCGTCAGCGCCCGCCGCAAGTTTGGGCACCAGTCCAGGAGCTTGCGCCGCCAGTTCGGCTAATTGTTGAGCCATGGCCGCCGCCTTTTCGCTGGCAATTTCAGGCGTTTCTTTGGTCTCAGGCGGCTTGGCCGCGTGTTCGGCTGCGGCCAACGTTTCAGCTAAACGGCGTCCAGATTGTTGCGCCGCGCTGGTCAGATCTTCTTTCAAGCGCGCCAAGCCTTCCCAGGTGGCTTGATCCATGCCGGTACGTTCGGCATTGGCTTTCAATTCTTCGAAACGTTTTTGCAAAATATCAGCCTGCTCAGGTGGCAGCAGGTTTGCGCCGGTCAGATCAGCCAGGCGATCTCCGGTTTGGGAAAAGAAACTCGCCGTCGTCGATGGAATCACCGGGCGAAGCTGCGCCTGCGGAATCATCACCGCGCAGAGCAGCATCCCTAAAGCGGCCAAGGATAATTTGCCCTTCGCCCAGTGAAATGCAGGCGGCTGCCAATCGTCCAATGGCCGACGTAAACGCGCCATCCAACCCGCATCGCGCTGTTCACTCGGCACCGCCGCCAACGCCATGGCGACACCATTGGTGTTGAGCTGCAGATCTAATAAACCAGCCAGATCAGCCGCGTGATCGCGCTGACGCAAGGCACGCGGTAGCATCAGCAACGGCGTCAATATTCCGGCGACTGTCAACGGCCACACCAACCACACCAAAGACGGAAATCCGAGCCGCACCAACATCTCCGCTGTAGCCGCGAATCCGAGGCTCACCACGGC
>JANMYZ010000110.1:0-2182 GCA_031382605.1 Planctomycetota bacterium
CCGTGGCCACCCAGGCCATACGCAATCAATGGCGCGAAGCGTTGGTCAAGGAGATCAATATTCAGGCTTTCATCGGGACTATCGTCTATCAACGGACTCCTTCGACTATATCCGCCAAAATGGTCCGTGACGTTTTCGTTAGCGGCAGAGATGAAACTCGCCAAGGGAGTGCCGGTACCGGAAAGTGCAAAACCCTGACTATTGCGGATCAGTGTATAGATCTTTCCCTGATAAAGTGCCTTGGCGCTGGAACACAGGTCTATCCAGTTCTTTCCCGTGGTTGATTTTCCTGGGATAATGATCTCTAAAGTTTTGATGTGATCGTCTGTCATCGTCAACGTTTGCACCTGCGGTTCCAGCTCGGCGATCTGCACGCGTCCGCCATGCACGAACGACCGCGAACTATACAAGGGGATGTTGGCGACCAATTGATTGCCGCTGCCATCGTTGGCGATCAGGGCGTCGACCTTTTCGTGGTCATTCGGGCAAGCGAAAAGATTATCATTGCCCGGATACTTGAGCGCGTAGCGATCGCTACTGGTAACGAAACAGCTACTCCATTGGGTCGTCGCAAATTCGCTGCCGCCAAGTGCGTGGGCGTAGGCCATGGTGGTAAGCGAGGCGCGTTCGCCGTAGCCACGTTTTCCGATAATCCACATCAGCGCAGCACAACCGACGATCAGTGCTGCAATGGCAATATTCAATGTACGGAAATTCATACCATTTCGCGCCGCCAACCACGCACCTGGACCAATCAATAATAAATAGCCAATCAACAGCAGGTAAATAATGCCCCAGGGATGATTGGGTTTGACCAGCTGGGCGAGCATCTGAAAGAGTCCGCTGGTGAACGGCGAGCTGTACGAGCTTTCTTCATGCAGCGTCGGCATGGTAAAACCATTGGCGAGCAAGGTTGCAGGCCCGAATTCACTGCGTTCACCCCGGTAATGAATGATCACACCAGCGCCAAACGGCTGGCTTGTCGTCGTTGTTGCCGTGGTCTTTCCTTGATGATTCAGCAACTCCAATTCTTGAGTAAAGCGGACGTTGCTGCCGTCGATGGCGGGCAGCACAAACACCGTGCCGCCGCGCCACAACCAATCACGAAAGGCTTGTCGTTGCCCAGGTTGCCAGCGCGGTGCGTGGTCGATCACGACGCAGGCTAAGCCATCGGTAGCCAGCACCGAACGCGGAAAAAGTTCATCGGGAAAGGTCTTGAATGTTTTTATCGTCAAGCCCAAACGACCGGCATCGGCCAGCACGACGGTGGCTGGCGCACCAAAATTGGGCTGGTCAATGTCGGAAGTATTTCCTGTGGGCAACCAGCGCACTTGGAAAGAATCAGTATTGCTGCCAATCCATGGTTGAAATTCAACCCAACGGCTGGTGCCAGGCGCTAAGTAGCACGCCACCCGCCACGGTGCACCTTGTTGAATGATGGTTCCTTCCGTCAATTCCAGCGCACCTTCGAACGGCGCCGGGCCAGGATTATAGACGAGCAGCGCAAGGGGATTAAAGTGTTCAGGCACCACTTTTCCGTCGAAGCCCCAATGCACTTCTTGAATCTCGGCTGAGCGTACAGTGGTCACGGACAACAGGAGTATGATGAGCGGTATGAGCCGAATGATCAGCGGACTCAGAAGCGTGCGATAAATTCCATGCATCATCATCATTCAGTGATTCCTAACCAGACCATTGCAAGAGAAGCCAGAAACGCAATTGGCGGTCTGCCACCAAGTGCGACTTTCGCGTAGCGCTGTCATGAACCTGCACCACGACGCATCAGACGATCGGCATGGCGCAGACACCACCAGCGTAGAAAGAACCACAGGCCGCCGTGCCAGAGAATGAAGACGGTGATGGCGAGTGGGGCTCTGCCGAAACCACGATTCAATTCACCGTTACCAATTTCATTGAGCAGTGGCACGTATCCCGGAGTAAGATAAATAAATAAAGCGACGGGCGAATTACCCCTAAAATCCAGAAAAACAAATAAGGTTAGGGCAAATATCATGGTACTACCAAGCCACAGACAGCCGCCGAATAAGGCCGTGATCATGGCGCGGTTTCGGCTGCGGACGTACAGGCCGATGGCAACCGCGAACCAGGTGAACAGCGGGGGGAGAATAATAAAATACGCGCAAGTGGCGACGATCTCGGACAGGTGTGATTCAACGCTTGA
>JANMYZ010000125.1:0-4063 GCA_031382605.1 Planctomycetota bacterium
CGCTGCAATGATGCTCAGCGCCCAAAACCAGCGTCAGCCCAGGCACTTCACTGGCCACCGCAACGCGCAAGGCGTCCCAGGCGCGCTCAATACCTGGGTTCTCAACCTCAAATCGAGGACTGTGCCAATGCGGCGTCGCGACCACCGTGGTAATCCCCTGTTGATGCAAACGCAGACACAAAGCCACTCCAGCGGCGAGATCAACCGCGCCGTCATCGAGTCCTGGCAAAACATGCGTGTGGAGATCAAGCATGGACCAACCGAGTCGCCTCCGTTGCTGAAAAACTAGCGAAGATGCCGCACCATGCCGAGATCAGCCCGGTGGTGCAATCAGGCGATAGCCGCTTGCGGCCTTGGCGATGAACCCAATCTGACGCGCCGGAAACGCACGCATGCAGCCAACAGCAGCCCTTGATTTCGCCTTTTCCAAGATCGATGTCGACCTTGGCTTTTTTATGATCTGTTTCCGCGAAGTGCTGGAAGAGCTGGGTGAAGGCGCACTTGCTCGCCGCCTGCCGTGGATTCCTGGAACTCCCGATGCACATCCCGCCAGCGGACAACCCGCTGCCAGCGACTTGGGTGAGCGCGATGTGCAAGTGCTCTCGATCGCCTTTCAGTTACTCAACATGGTCGAAGAAAACGCCGCTGCGCAGGGTCGCCGTCGTCGCGAAACCACCGAAAGTCTGTTGCGCGAACCTGGTCTGTGGGGCCAAAATTTACGCCAATTACTGGATGCCGGTTTCAGTGGTCAACAAATTGCCGACGCCTTATCCACCATTCGCGTTGAACCGGTATTGACCGCTCATCCGACCGAAGCCAAACGCTCAACGGTTTTAGAACAGCATCGCCAATTATATTTATTGTTGGTCAAACGTGAAAATCAGATGTGGACGCCAGCAGAACAACAGTCGATCCGCGACGAGGTCAAACTTGCGCTCGAACGTTTATGGCGAACGGGCGAACTGCGTTTGCAAAAACCCGACATCGCCAGCGAACGTCGCGGTGTCCTCCATTATTTACGCGAAGTTTTTCCCGAAGCGCTGCCGCGCCTCGACGATCGTTTACGTTTGGCGTGGCGCGAAGTCGGTTTAGATCCTGCGCTGATCGCAGGCCCAGGACGACTGCCGAAACTAACTTTTGGTACCTGGGTCGGCGGCGACCGCGATGGCCATCCGTTCGTCACCGCGCAAGTCACCGAAAGTACGCTCAATGAACTACGCCGGACTGCGGTACTGGTGCATCGTACGCAATTGCGCCGTTTAGCCGAACGGCTGAGCCTGTCCGCCCGTCTGCAAAATCCACCCGCAGAACTGACCACCGCCATCGCTCACACCGCTGAAAAGCTCGGTGAAAGCGGACGTAAAATCCTCACCAGAAATATCGGCGAGCCCTGGCGTCAATGGGTTGGCCTAATGCTCGCCTGCCTGCCAGACACCGGCGCAGCAGCGTCAGGCGGTATTTTTTACAGCGAACCAAAACAGCTCCTTGATGATCTCGCTTTGCTGCATCGTTCGCTGGTGGCGGTCGGCGCTCACCGTCTTGGCGATGGCGATGTATCGCCGGTCGAACGCGCGGTCGAACTCTTTGGCTTTCATCTCGCCATCCTCGACATCCGTCAAAATAGCGCCGTGCATGAATTGGCCTTGGCGCAACTCGTCAGCGCTGCCGGAATTGGTGCCAGCGATCTGCCGACGTGGAGTGAAAAAGATCGCCTCGCATTAATCGACAGCGAACTACGCACGCCGCGCCCACTCGCCCATCCCAATGCGGTGCTCGGCGACGAAGCCACCCGCGTGCTTGAATGCCACCGCGTGGTTGCGGCGTATATTAATACGCACGGCGTCCACGGCATCGGCGGATTAATTGTCAGCATGACGCGCCGACTTTCTGATCTGCTCGCGGTGTATGTGCTCGGACGCGAAGCCGGACTCGTGCGTCCACACGGCGATGGCGCCGATGCCGGTTTGGCATGTCTGCTGCCCGTCGTGCCGTTGTTTGAAACCATTACCGACTTGGAGGGCTCCGCCGACATGGTGCGTTCTTTCCTCGCGCATCCGGTGACCAAACGCAGTCTGAAATTACAGCAACAATTTCACGGTTATGCCATGCCGGTGCAGCAGATCATGCTCGGCTACAGCGATTCCTGTAAAGACGGCGGCATCCTTGCCAGCCAATGGGGACTGCACCGCGCGCAACATGTGTTGGCCAAAGTCGCAGAAGAAGCGGGCGTCGAATTACGTTTCTTCCACGGTCGCGGCGGCACCGTCAGTCGCGGCGCTGGCCCAACGCACCGCTTCCTTGAAGCGCTGCCACATGGTTCGCTGACCGGCGATTTGCGCGTCACCGAACAAGGCGAAAGCATCGCGCAGAAATACGCCAACCTCATTACCGCTACCTATAATCTCGAATTGCTCTTAGCTGGCACCACCGCCACCGCGCTCAAACATCGGCAAAAACGCCCAGGCCACGAAGATTTACATCCGCTGGTCGAACGCCTATCAGCACGCAGCCAAGAAGCTTACGAATCATTATTACAGGACGAAGCCTTCATCACGTATTTTAGTGAAGGCACCCCGATCGACGCCGTCGAACACGCCACCATCGGCTCACGTCCATCGCGCCGCAGCGGCAAACGCACCCTCGCCGACCTGCGCGCCATCCCCTGGGTCTTCAGCTGGAATCAATCGCGTCACTACCTTCCCGGCTGGTACGGCCTCGGCACCGCTTTGGAAGAATTGCTGCGCACCGACAAAGCCGCCTTCGCCACCTTCGCTGAGCGCGCGCATTCCTGGCCGTTCCTGCGTTATGTCCTCACCAACGTCGAAACCAATCTCGCCTCGGCCAGCCTGCCGCTGATGCGTGAATACGCCAATTTAGTCGGCGACGTCGCCGTGCGTGAACGCATCTATGGACTCATCCGCGACGAACATCAACGCACCAGCAACATGCTCGACCTCGCCTTCGGCTCACCACTAGCCGAACGACGCCCACGTATGCATCGCACCTTGGAGCTACGTGAAGCCGGGCTCAAAGCCCTCCACCTCCATCAAGTTGCTATCCTCCGCCGCTGGCGCGGTTTGCGCACCAGTGGCGATCAAGCTGGGGCTGATGCGTTGCTGCCGACTTTATTGCTAACGATTAATGCGATTGCGAGTGGGCTGCGGACGACGGGGTGAGGCACATCGTTATGATCACGAAAAGCGTCTTCCTGCATGACTACTGCACGGGGGCAAGCCTTGGCGACGGCGAGTTAATCATGGCCGGATCGGCCATCAGGTGGGAATCGCTCCCGGTGGCGGGAAGATCGTCTGCTGCGCTTGCACCTCAGCAGGGATCGGATTGGCGAGAATGAACCCGGCCGCCAGCGCACGTTGGCCCTCATCCTCGGAATACACCATTGTGGCTCCGTGGGCCTTCGCCGTAGCGAGAACCTGTAGATCGAAGCGCAGCATACGCTTTGTTTGATTGGTCTGTTTCACCAGTCGCTGGATTTCGCCGTCGGCCACCCGCATTTGATTCAGTTGCCCAAGCAGCAGAGCGGCGCGCTCATCGAAAGGCAGGACCCTCAGGCGCGACTTGATGATCAGTAAGATGTTCGCCGCCAACGGGCCAGAACGATGCAGCATCAACTCAGCGAGCGTAGGTGCCGTGATGGCCGCTTGGGTTGACCGCTGGGCCAACCAGTCGAAAAAGGCTCGGCCGCGCAAGCACTGCGGCTTGTCCATCTCACCGTGAATCCCTACCAAGCCCGGTAGAACGATGGAGGTGTCGATGACGACGAAGCTCATACCTCTGCCCCTCGCAGATCAGCCATCATCTCCTCCACGGTTGCAGTCGACCAGCCATCGGCCAGCGCGCCACGAAGCTCGCCCATGACTGACGCAAACGACGCTTCCTGGATTGGCTCGATCTCCGCCGATGCGGCGAACCGAACGATGCCCATGTCTTCGACGCGGTACTCGGCCTCACCAGTGACGCGAACCGGTCGGTAGAGGTGATTGCCGAAGACCTGCGCGACTTCGGTGGTTGTGATGACCCTGACTCGGTCGCCGGCGTCAGTCCG
>JANMYZ010000176.1:0-2820 GCA_031382605.1 Planctomycetota bacterium
GCGGTGGCGGTGGCTATCACGTTGATCGTCATCGCGCTTGGGCTGCGTCCACAACTGCACGCGCCGCCGATGAGTTGGATCGCGTGGTTATTTTTTCCGCTGATGGCGCTGACGCTGGTGCAGATTCTGCCGCTGGGCTGGCATCATCCGTGGGTGAGCGAGGATCTGCTTTTATTGGGCGCCACTGCATCCACATGGAGCGTCGATCCTGCGGCAACCACTGAGGTTTTCGTCTGGTTGATGACGCTGGCGGGCATCGCGCTGTGCGTGTCGGTGTTGGCGCGCGGCGAGCGGGTGCGTGGATTGGTCGAGGTGATGTTGTCGGTCGCGGTGACCTCGGCCGTGCTCGGTTTATGTTTAGCGCTGACCGGCGCGCCGTGGCCGAGTACGGATTCCCTGACCAAAGCACGCGGACCGTTTATTTATCCCAATCATGCCGCTGCATTTTGGGCCGCGCTGTTGCCGTTGGCCGCGCTGCAGGCACATCGCCATGGCGGACTTTTTCGCTGGGGCGCGGTCGCGGCGCTCGCGCTGGGCGTACTGTTGTCGGCTTCGCGTGGTGGCATTTTAGTCGCTTCTTTGGTTATGTTGCCGCTCGCGTTTTCCTTGCTGCCACGACCACGGCGTTGGTGGTGGGCCATCGGCGGCACCTTGGCAATTAGCGCGTGGTTATGGGTGATCGGGCTGGGTGAAGTGGCAACCAAATTCGATAACCTGCGCGGCGCTGATGGCGTGACGTTGAGTGGCCGCGTGACGATATGGCAAGCGGCGTGGCCGGTGATAACCGATGCTGGCGCGCTCGGCAGTGGTGGCGGCACCACCACCGACGCTTACCGACGCAGCGGTGACAGCCATTTCGCTGATGCGTTGGTCAATCATCTGCACAGCGATCCGCTCGAATGGTGGTTGGAATATGGCTGGGTCGGAGTTTTCATCGGCTGCGCGGCAATATTTATCGCCGCTCTGCGCCTGCGTCCACAGCCCGCTGCTGTGGCCGATACTTCCCGTCGTCTATTGGTGCGCGGTGCTGCCGCAGGATTACTCATTCTTGGTCTGCATGCCTGCGCTGATTTCATCTGGCACAGCCCGGCCATCGCGGTGGAGGGCGTCTTGCTGCTGTGCGTGCTCGCCCTCAGCGGACGCGTCCCGTCACCATCGCATCAGCAAACAGCGGTAAAAACTGGTGGTTTACGCCTCTGCTGCCTGAGCGCTGCTGGCATGCTGGTCCTTGGCGCGTGGCCCGCGTGGCAATGGAGTCGCAGTGAAATTCTCGCGCGTGAGGTCGAACGCTTGGTCGTCGCACGGCGCACGGCGAATCTTCCGCTGACCGGCGCTGACGTATTAGATCACGCACGCGCGGCAGATCCGGCCAGCGTGCGGCTGGCTATCACGCAAGCGTGGTTGGCACGCGCGGCTGGTGAACCCGAGGTGGCGCGCACGGCTTTGATCGCTGCGGCGCAACTTGCTCCAGGCTCTGCCTCTGCCTGGTCGCAGCGCGCATGGCTCGCCGCCGCCAACGGTGATCACGCGGCCATGGCCACCGCCATTCGTCGGGCCTTGGTCTGGGCACCGGCGTGGCCAGACGTGCAACTGACGGCGTTAAGTTTAGTCGCTGAGCATCACCAAACCGCACTGCCACCAGCACAGACCACGGCCATTATTCATGCGGTCTTAGCGATTGATTGCGCGCAACCGCCGTGGTTTTTTTCGCTCGCTGCTGAGGTGCTCGGCACTCAACCACTCGCCGAGCGCATACAGCAAGCAGGTCCATTACTCAGCCAATCTGCTGAACAATGGTTGGCAGAACACGGTCCGCTCGAAATCTGGCTGACCGTGCGGCGACGAATCCGTGGCGAAACGATTTTACGTTTACCGCCAGCATTGGCCTTAGCGAATGATCGTCTGATCGGCAATGATCACTGGACCCCCTCGGTTTCCTTCGATAGCGAAAAACGCCGTGAAAACGCAGAGGTACTGACCGACGCAGGCTTGCCGGTGCCCACCGCGCTCGTCGAACAGTTGACCGCCGACGGTTTGCCGTGGTCACGGTGGAATCGCCCCGTCGATCTTTTGGATGCCGCAACACGCCGTGAAATCGCCGTGATCTTGCGTACGGAACTGCATCGCGACTGGGCACGTACGTGGTCCGATCGCCTGACCTTTGCCGAACGCGCGTTGGCTGGCGACGACGCCGTGGTGAACCGCGATAGCGAGCCGCAAATTCTTGCGTGTTTAGCCGGACTTAATCCACAGCGGGCAACCCCCGCCGCTGTTTCGCCCGCGCTGCAACAACGCGCAGCCCAACTGCTGCAACGCTGGCGCGAATGGGATTGGCAAACGCTGCCGGAAGCCGGCCGCTGGTCGTGGTGGTTCAGCGATGGCAACGCCACCGCCATCGTCAATTGCGAACGCTGGAGCGGCTTAGTCGTCGACGGCCAATGGCTCGGCTGGGTCCGCGGTCGCCAAGATCTTGCGCCGCTGCTGGGTCATGGCCTGCATCGAGTGGTGTTGCTGACGCCGTGAGCGTTTTGCTTTAGGTCCGAGTTAGCGACCGACGAGCAACTTTGGCAGTTGGTCGGTGACGAGCACTTTTTTCTACAGGCGGTGATTTCGCAGCAACACGAAATAGGCGCTGCGCCGCCTTCGGAGGATTTCCATAGAGTCGGACAACCTGCTCATAAGTCAGCCCAAGACCTGCGATGCCCTTCCAATCCGACAGGGGCATTTGAATGCCTTCCGTGTCGGCAATGATGCCAAGTGGATCAGGATCAACGACTGGACGGATGGCCATAATGCCTCGCACGATCACGCTGTTCGGGG
>JANMYZ010000194.1:0-1543 GCA_031382605.1 Planctomycetota bacterium
GATCGTGCATTCACTGACGGCTCACGCGTTGTTCGCAATTGATCGTCATAAGTGGATTGAGTGCGAACAACGTGGCAGCGCCGTCGGCGAGCAAGCGGTGCAAGAATGGCTGGATCGTTGCTGGAAAGGCTGGACCAGAGCTCGCTTAATCGAACATTTCTATGGTTGGCGCTGTTGGGGCGCGTTCGGCGATGATAATTTCGGACTGCTGACTCGTGAAACGGTAGACTATCATGTACCACGAGTCATCCTCGAAGGCGTGGCTGAGATCCTTGCTGGCGGCGGCGAAAATCTTGACGTCATTAACTGGGCTCTCGCGCAGAGTCATTCCTTGGACGCGATTATCTGGTTGCTGGATCATATCGATATCAATGCCAAACGTCAGCGTCTGCTGACGGAACATATCCGACTCTTCACCGACGGGGTTTGACCATGAAACGTAGCGAACTGGAAAACCTGACGGTGAAAGAATTGCGCTTGATCGCGCTGGAACGCGGGCTGGCGAAGGCCACCAAACTGCTGCTCAAATCTGAGTTGGTCGATGCGCTGGCGGCTCCCGCGCGGGCCGTGCGCGAAAAAGTCACGGCAACTCGCACCACGACGAGCACGACCACCAAGCGCCCCCAACGGCGCGGGTCGTTCACCGCTGCTCCGAGCAAAAACAAATCAACGCTCCCACCCGGCGCTCCTGCCGCACGTTCGGCATCATCGCTCTTAGCTCCGGCACCAGCTCCGGCAAAGGCCCCGGCGCCAGCTCCGATCGTTGGATGTGATCCCGGTTTACCGATCCCCGAACATTATGGTCAAGATCGCTTGGTCTTGATGGTACAAGATCCGCACCATGTGTTCGCGTATTGGGAACTGCTTCCGGAAACCGTCGCCCGCATCGGTCGTCAAGCGCAAAATACCGGCACGCCGGTGCTCGCCATTCACGTCGGTGGCAATACCGAATTCCGCGAGGTCGATTTACGCGGCGGCAATTATTACCTCGTCGTGCTGCCCGATCAGGACTACGAAGCCGAACTCGCGCTGCGCGACTGCCATGGAAAACTCCATACCTTGGCGCGTTCGAATCGCGTGCATACGCCAGCACCAACTATTTCGTCACGAGTCGATGAACAATGGATGGGCGTCGACGAAAGCTTCCATGAATTGCTTGAACTCGCTGGGTTACCTGGCCATCTGCAAGGTGCCACCGGCGCTGGCAGCGCTGCACGTTTGGCCGATCAACGACTGGTCGCTTGGAGCTGGCAAAATCACGGCGTGACCTCGCTTTCCAGCGCCACGCTGTCGAGTCATAGTTTGAGCAGCAGCGCGCGGCTCGCGAAAAATTGATGGGCTGCGACGATCAGATTTGCGAACGCGTAAATGCCCAGCGCAGCGAGGCGCGCTGATGTCTATGCCCGAAGGTTACCTCCTGCTTGTCCTGCATGCGCACCTGCCTTTCGTTCGGCATCCAGAAGACCCGCATTTTTTAGAAGAAAAATGGCTTTTTGAGGCCATCACTGAAACCTACATCCCCATTCTGACGCGCCTTGAGCAT
>JANMYZ010000205.1:0-6527 GCA_031382605.1 Planctomycetota bacterium
TGGCATTTTAGCTCATGCGATGGACGCTCCCGCGCATGATCCTCGCGCTCTCTATTTCGCTCACTGGCGCCTGGAGGCGATGGTGAACCTGCCTGCTGATGACCTCAACGTGCAGCGTGCGCGCATCGATGACATTGATCGTGAATTGGTCACGCTGTTGTCGCAGCGTGCCGCTTGCGCCCAACGCATCGGACAAGCGAAAGCGACCAGTGGCGGCGCGGTGTTTGTGCCGCATCGCGAACAAGATGTGTTCAAAAAAATTGCTGCCTTCAATCAAGGCCCGATGCCTGAACAAGCGTTGCGAGCGATTTGGCGCGAGATCATGTCGGCCAGTTTTGCGCTGGAACGTCGCCTGACCATTTGCCATTTCGGCCAGCCCGGCGCATTCACGCACATGGCGGCAAAACTGAAATTCGGCGACAGCGTCGACTACACCGCCGTCGAATCGATTAGCACGGTGTTCAACGAGGTCGAACGCGGGCACGTCGACTATGGCGTGGTACCGATCGAAAATTCGACAGATGGCTCCATCACCGATACCATCGACTCCTTCCTGGCTACTCATCTGCGCATCATCAACGAACTGCACCTCCGCATTCGCCACCATCTGATGGCCAGCTGTCCTCGCCAAGAGATCAAACGCATTTACTCGCGGCATACGGTATTTGGCCAATGCCGCAGTTGGCTGGCGGCAAATATGCCCGGCGTCGAGTTGGTCGAATTAGTTTCGACCACCAAGGCCGTTGAACGCGCCGCGAGTGAACCCGGCGCAGCAGCCATCGGACAAGCCGAAGCATCGGCCATCTTCAGTGTGCCGATTCTCGCCTCTGACATTCAAGATAACCCCAATAATATCACCCGTTTTGTCGTCATTGGCGCGCCTGAACGGGCAGCGAAACCAACCGGAAATGACAAAACCAGTTTGATGTTTGGTGTTCAAGACCGCCCAGGCGCGCTCTACGATTGCTTGCTGCCTTTCCATCGTGACGGCATCAATCTGTGTCGCATCGAAAGTCGCCCCAGCCGTCGACGCCCCTGGGAATATTTATTTTTCATCGATTTGCTCGGCCATCAGCAAGACCCCGCTGTCGCGGCGGCACTCAAAGAACTGAATAAATTTACCTCGACTTATGAGGTGCTCGGTAGTTATCCGCGAGCGGAGCAAGCGCTCAACGAATGACCATCACGTTCGCACCGTTCAATAGTGCCGATAACCAGGGCATCGACGTACGGTCATGATCACGGCCCTCTTCACTGGCCTTGCGGCCGGACTCATTCATGTGCTTTCTGGCCCTGACCATTTAAGCGCCATCGCGCCGATCGCTTGCGTCGAGCAACGTCGAGTGTGGATCGTTGGCTTGCGCTGGGGACTGGGACATTCGCTTGGAGTGGTGATCATCGGCCTGTTGGCTGGGGTGATGGCGCACTGGGTGGCGATTGATCCGTTCTCGGCGTCGTGCGAATGGCTGGTCGGCATCATGCTTTTGGCGATCGGAACTTGGGGCTTGTGGCGGCTGTGGCGGATGCGACGCATCGCCACCAAACCATTCACCATCGTTACTGAGATCATGCACACGCATGCCGATGGCAGCACGCACACACACACCGCCCTTTCCCGTAACGGACCCGCTCGTCATGATCTGACGCCGTATGCCATCGGTATTTTGCATGGCTGCGCTGGAGGATCTCATTTCGTCGGAATTTTACTCATGCTCGCCTTTCCAACCATTGCTGGCGTGATGAGCTATCTGGTCGGATTCGTCGCCGGCAGTATTTTAGCGATGTGCGCATTCGCCGCTGGAATCGGCTGGCTGGCAACCATGCGCGGAGTGTCCTCACGATTCCAACGTGGCTTTGTCGCCGTGACATCCTGCGCCACCATTGCCGTCGGCTGCTGGTGGTTAGTCGGTTCACCCTAAACCCCGCGATAGAACACAGAGCACCAGAGCACCAGAGGAAGAGACAAGGCGTTACGTCGAAATAACAGAACACTTTGGGGTGATCGTTAAAAAAGAGTCTCACTCTTTCTCAGCTCTGGTGCTCTGGTGCTCTGTACCGCTGGGGTTCAATTTCTCCGTGCTATCCAGAGAAATTTCGGACGACGAAAAAGAGGGAAACATGAGAATTGCTAAACCACAGAGGGCACAGAAGCCACAGAGGAAAATCATGCGGTCTTCGTCTGTGCCCTCTGTGCCCTCTGTGGTTAGACTTCTCCAATCGTTGTCTTCGCTTTGATTCCGGCTCGGCCGGGCTGTGTTCTATCCATCGCAGTTTTTAGATTAAAATCGATCGCGTTCGGCCGCGCCTCAGTTAGCCGATCTTCACCGTCGCGGCTGGAATAGCCGACAGCAACTGCGCCACTTGGCGCTGATAACGCGACATCAATTCAATCGCATTCCGCTGACGTGAATCGGGTGCTCCGACCATGCGGGCGGCGATAACGGGAAATGCGACCTGTTGATATTGAGCAAATACGGTGGGCAGATCGGCCGGTTGATCGCACCAAAAAGCCTCGCGGTTATCTAGCTCACCTTGAACGCGGGTGCGAAAGGTAATGTAGACCACCCAGCGTCCTTCGCGGGTACGGAAGACCGACAGCGAATGCCAACGTCCGCCGCCGACCAAGCTCTGCCATAAGGAACGCTGGCCGGTGCCATCCAAATAGGCGATCAGTTCACCAGTGAAGCTGAGCGGTTGCTGAAGGCCGCGATCCAGCGTCCATTCTTTGAGCTGTCCTTTTATCTGTCCCATGTCGTCCGATTCATTCGTGTATTCGCGCGCGGTGAGATTCTCAGCACAAGACGTTGATCATCCATTCGTGCCAGTGCGCATACGTAAATCTTGAACTTGCTTGAGTAGATCTGAGATGATCTCTTTATCCGCGTCTTCCAATTGGCTTTGACGCTTGGCGGCAGACGCAACCGCTTCACGCGCTTCACGCATCAGCGCATCGAAGCGCACCTTCTGCCGTTCGCGCCGAGCGTCGGCGTCTTCCAAGGTCGTCTTCGCCGCTGCACATTCCCGTTCCACCGTGGTCAGGCGCGCTCGCGTTTGATCGAATTCCGCTCTGGCATTCGCGAGCTGCTGCTGCAACGCCATTTCACGGCGTTCCACTTCACCAATTCGTTCGCGCAAGTGGACCTCGCTCTGCGTTTGACGTGCGGTACGTTCTTCCGCCTGCGCCAGATGACTGCGTAATTCTTCGAGCTTGCGCTCCAATTCATCCGTGCGCGCGCGCGCCTGATCGACGGCAGTCGCGCTTTCCGATAAACGTTTGGTCCACGTACTGGTGGAATCCTTGCGTTCGATGGCGTCTTTCGCCTCACTACGCGCGGTGGCAGCGCGGGCAGCTTCGGCCTGAATGCGCTCGCTCTCGGCGGCCAAGCGCGTGTTGGTTTGTTTCAATTCGCCGAGCTGACGACTCGCGTCGGTCAGGCGTGCATTCAACTGGGCCTCGCGCTCGTCTAAGCGTTTCGCCAAAGCTTCATGATCACTTTGCAAACGCTCTGTTTGAGCCTTCAAACGATCGCGTTCGATGACGGTGTTCGCAGCAGCGGTTCGCGCCGCATCGCGTTCGCTCGTCAACTGAGCTTCCTGATCTTTCCAGGTCGATTGCTGAGCACTGACTTGCGCACCAGCGTGCTGCGAGGCCAACAGGCGTTCGCGCAATTGCGCCAGTTCCACCGTGATCTTTTCAGCACGCAAAGTCGCTTCTTGTTCGCTACGTTTCAGCTGAGCAAGGTCGCTGGTTAACGTGCGGGTCTGCAACTCTGCGCGTCCTTGTGCTTCGATCTGACGCGCGCGTTCGCGTTCGATTTCGCTGAGCTTCAGACGCGCCTGATCGCGTTCTTGTGTCACGCTCTGAATGCTGGCAGAAACGCGCTCTTTTTCACTGCGTAAAGCCGTCAAATCGTGATCCGTCTTGCCTTGACGCTCGCCCAGCGCCGCTGATTCCGCCGTCAAACGAAGGAGTTGCGCGCGAACGGTTTCTTCGGCGGCCTTGGCTTCGCTCAATTGTTTTTTCAGCACACCCAAGTTTTGCTCGCCCTGATTCATGGTCGCGTCACTGGTTTTACGCAGCGCTTCCAAGCGCGACTGCAATTCGACGCGTTCACGCTCAATGCGCTCGCGATCAACTCCCAGCTGGCGCTCACGTGCCGTGGCAAATTCCAGACTCGCGATCGCCTTGGTGTGTTCGCCAGTGATTCGGCCGAGTTCGCTTTTGACACGAGCCGCTTCTGATCCACTGGTGTCGCTCTTGGTTTGTTGTTCGGCCAAGCGTGTTTCGAGCGTCGCGATGGTTTTACGCGCTTCGCTGACATCGCTGCTCCGCTGCGCTTCGTTGTGCTTGGCGGTGGCTTCCAGTTGTTGCAGTTTGGTTTCGGCAATCACTTTGGCCTCAATCGCCTGCTTCAATTCACGCGCTTGGGTTTCCCGTAATTGCTTCACCTCAGCGTCGCGAGCTTGCGTCGAACGCAGAGCCGCATCAGCCAATTGTTTGGTCAGATCGGTCGATTGAGTACGCGAACTTTGCAGTTCACTGGTACTGACGGCCAGCTTTTCTTGCGCCGCATGCAGTTGACGCGTGAGATTTTGTGCGACGTCAACGTTCTTAGTCTGCTCTTGCTGAAGCGCTTCACGCGCACGTTTGGCCTCATCTTCTTTCAACCGCAAGGTGGTCGTCGACTGCGACAACTGAGCGCGCAACGCCGTGATGTCACGACTGGTGACGTCAATACCTTGCTGAACTGATTTACTCGCCAAATCAATCTGCTACTGGACTGCGACTGCCTGATCTTTCGCTTGCTTCAATTCACGCTCGCGAGTTGCCAAAGCGGCCTCGACCTCGGTGAGTTTGACCTTCAGCGCGGACGCTTCACGCCCGCCATCCACAGCAACAGCGGTAGCGCCAGGCGCGGCGATCTTGGCCTTTTGCTCTCCGATAAGTCGCACCCAATCCACCACCACGCCTTCAGTGGCAGCAGAGAGTGATGCCATATCTTGATCTTCGCTCAACGCTTCACGTAACACCGACAGCGTTATATCCAAATCGTCGCCGCTACCTGCTGGCATGCTTAATTCGACTTGGCGGGCAATTTCTGCGGCCAAGCTGCGAGCTTCAGCGCGATCGGCTTGGCGTAGATCACCTTCGCTGGTGGCGTCGCGCCGAGCACGATCCAATTCCAGACGAAGATTTTTTAGTGTCTGAGAATGACTGTCGACGGTCGACATCAGTTGCGACCGAGTCAGTTTCAGATCTTGCTGAACGGCTTTCAATTCATTGGCGACATCGGTTGCGATTTTATCGACGTTGACTGGAGTAACGCTGCTTTCGGCCTCGCTACGCGCGCGCTCAGCTTCATTCATCATCATGCGCATGGCCGAGAATCGATCACGCGTGCGCGCCATCATCGCATTCAAATCATGCACCGAGCTAGCCGCCTCAGCCAAGCAACCGGGAGGATTATTTTCTGGGAATATCCGCGTCTTCATGCCCTCTTGCTTTACGGGTAAACCAACCGCGTCGAGGCCGGATTTTTCCATTTCCAATGCCGTGCCACGAGCCGCTTCGAGAGCCGCAATAAGATTAGCAATTCCATCGCGCAACACCGGACTATCAGCGAATGCGCTGGTGCCTTGAAGTTCTTCACTAACCGCTTCAACGACTTTGGTCGCCAGAGCAAGATCGCGGAATGGGTCAGGGTTATCCTGATCTTCTTTATCCTGAAAACGGCCGCCAAAGTAATCTTTGTCGATGGCGAAAACGGACTTGGTCAGCTTGCCCGCCAGCGTGAACTGGTGCAGCATACCTTTGCGCGTCGCCATAAGCTCCGCCTGTAAATCGACGACGCGCTTAGACGCAACTGCGAGCGCGGGATCCGACGAATCATGAGCCATCTGGTGATCGTCCTTGAGGGGCCCCATACCTACGCCCTCGCCGCTGGTTGCCAACGTCCTTTGCGGCTGTGGTGGGCGCTAGCGGTCGGCACACCTCGCCCGCTGCAAACAGCCCACATGGCCCATATTGGCCCTACTCAGCGCTGTTATTCGCCCTTTCGCCTCGGCGTAAATTGAGGAGCCAGACCTTCCTCGTCCTCGACAGGGCGTTCCAGCGCGGCGCCCTCGGCCATTAAAACGTCAAAGCTGGAACGCGCCGGCTGCCCAGGGGCTGGACGGACTCGCCGATACGTGCCGTCAGGATTCATCTCACGGGCCTGCGCCGTATCCGTTAGGCAACATTCCAGGATGCCGACTAAGCGCTGGCGCAAGGTCTCATCAGTGATCCGCACTAAACATTCGACCCGCCGATCAAGATTGCGCGACATCCAGTCAGCAGACGCGAGACCTACCACCGGGTCACCCAGATTTCCGAAATAATAAATACGACTGTGTTCGAGCAAACGACCAACCAGCGAGCGCACGCGAATATTGTCTGACAAGCCAGGAACGCCAGCACGCAAAATGCACATACCGCGAACAATCAAATCTATTTTTACCCCCGCTTGCGAGGCCGCGTAAAGTTCGTC
>JANMYZ010000223.1:0-5202 GCA_031382605.1 Planctomycetota bacterium
GGCTCACGGCTCACCGCCTAATTGATAACCAAAACCGCGACGAGTATGCAGCACCGGCGGCACGCCCGGAGGATGAAGTTTCCGCCGCAGACGCATGACCAGAACTTCGATCGCATTGGTGCTGGCCTCACTGTCATTTTCATAAAGTTGCCGCGCCAGTTCTGCGCGACTAATGACTTCACCGGGGTGAGCGAGCAGATAATCGATTAATGAATATTCTTTCGGAGTCACATGAAGCCGGCGTCCAGCTCGACGCACGGCGCGCGCGACGGTGTCGATTTCTAAATCGCCAAGGATCACCACCGGGTCGGCACGATGTTGACCACGTCGCAGCAACATGCGTAAGCGCGCGAGCAATTCAGAAACCGCGAACGGCTTGGTCAGATAATCATCGGCTCCGGCATCAAGTCCTTGCACCCGATCTTCGATTGCGTCGCGCGCGGTCAGCATCAGCACCGGAACGGATGAGCCAGACGTGCGCAAGCGGCGCAAAATTTCAAGTCCATCAAGCCCTGGCATCATGCGATCCAACACGATCAGATCGTGTGCCGCTTCGCTCGCTTGGCGCCAACCGTCTAAGCCGTCAATAGCAACATCGACCTGATAGCCCTGTGCTTGCAGGCCGGTGGCGAGCGATTCGCGCAGGCGATTATTATCTTCAATCAGCAGCAGGCGGGTCGTCACGAGGGTTTCAACCTCCGCCAGCAGTGGCCGCAGCAGCGCGAAGTTCATCCAGCGGTATTTGTACGACGCGCAGCCCAGGCAGCCCGCTGACGCGCACCGGTGGCCGTACGATGCACCACAGTCGATCGGCTTGGCGCAAGCGGTCGTCAGCAACCATCACGCGCCAGCCTTCTTTCAGCACGCCAATTCCCGTTGGGTGATAAGCATACCCTATTTTCGCGTACGGCCCGCCGCTGGTCAGGCCGGAACGATCCAGCATGGCGAGATCATTCGGCAAACGTGAAAGCGTGCCTTGATACGCCAGCAGATCTTCCGCTAAATCGCTTAAAGCTGCGGGCGCGCCTTCCTCTGGCCAAGGTGGTCGTTGCGGATCTTCTTTTTTAGCTCCGCGATCATCGCCGCAGCCAACCATAAAAAAAATAAGCAAGAAAAGGCTCAGCCAAAGGAACCGCGATGTCGGCGCCAGGCTCTGCGAGCTTCCACACAATGGGACGGGCGAACCGTTGATCGACGAAAGAACTTTATTTTCCATGACTTTCCTCCGTGTCGGCGGGGATCACGCCGGTAGATCCTGGGGCTTTCGTGCGGCCAAGCTGATCCAGGTGCTGTTGCAGAAGACCCTTTTCCACCGCCGCATCAAGGCGCTGCATTTCGCCGCGTAATTGGCGGCTGAGGTCCGCTAATTCACCTGGATTGCGTACGACTTGCGGCGTCAAAAAGACCAGCAATTCGGTTTGCGACTTGGTCGATTGGGTGCGGCGAAAGAGCGCGCCCAGAAACGGAATATCCCCCAGCAACGGCACTTTCTGGATGGTCTCGGTGACTTGGTCTTTTACCAAACCGCCAATAACCGCCGTTTGTCCGTGCTCCACCAGCACGCGAGTGGTCATCGTGCGCTTGTTGATGATCGGTGAGGTCACATCGGGTGCGACCGGAATCGCTTGAGTGCTCAGGGCCGAGAGTTCCTGCGACACATCCAGCACGACCAACCCTTCAGAGTTTATTTGTGGTGTGACGGTGAGAATAATCCCAACGTCACGACGATCGAAAGTGGTGGTGACATTGTTGTTTTGATCAAGCCGTGAACTGTTGACGATCGGCACTTCTTGGCTGACGTTGACCGTCGCCTCTTTGTTGTCGGTAGTCAAAATGTACGGGCGTGACAACACGTCAAAATTGCTATTGGTGGCCAACGCGCGAATAGACGCGCGGAAATCACTATTTTCGATTAAGAAACCGTTTACGCCCAGGGCGGAATCAAACAGATTAAAATCACTGAAAACGTTAGAGGCACTAGGACTCCCTCGTGTTCCGCCAGTAAGTTGAACGCCAAGGTCGATACCTTTTTCCAACGTCACTTCCGCCACCAACACCCGTACCAGCACTTGTTTGACCGGCTGGTCCAGTTCGGTGAGCAGCTTGCGCAGACGGACAAAATTGCGTTCAGGCGATAAGACCATGACCGAATTGCTGGTCGCATCGGCAATCACCCGCACCTGTCCAGAAAGGTCTAAGCTCGAATCGCTGCCAGAATTATTGCCGCCTTGAGCGACGGAAGGAGTCGGCGTGAACGTGCTTCGTCCGCCTGATGTTGCCGTCGTTCCGCTGCTCGTTCGCGCCTGGGTTTGACCGGCGGTGCGCGTTTGCGTTGACGTGGTGGCGCTTTGAACGCCTTGGAATAGCGCATTGAGCGAAGTAGCGAGGTCGGCGGCTTTGCCGTTACGAACGCGATAGAGCAAGACGTCGTCACGCGCTGAATTATCAACGTCGAGTTGCTTGACCATGGCAGTAAGCTCTTCGACCGTCTCTGGCGAAGCGCGAATCACCAAGCTGTTGGTTCCGCTGTCAGCCGCCGCGTGAACTTCGATCTCTCGCGAACCGCTGCTTGGTTCAGCGGTTTGACCGTTTCCGCCCCCGCGATTATTCCGCCCGCTGTTGTTACTTGCGGCGAAGCCAAAAGCTCCCCCGCCACTTTGCGCGGTTTGGCGTCCATAAATAGAATTGATAATTTGCGCAACTTTTTCAGCGTCAGCATGGGCGAGTTGGATGACTTTAACCGCTTGGTTACCACTCAGCGATTGATCGATGGCTTGAATGATCGCCGCAATGCGCCGGATGTGGGCCTGGGTGTCGGTTAGAATCAAAACGTTACTGCTCTCGTTGGCGGTCAGCGTGGCCGCAGCAGGATTCAGCAGGGGCAAAAGATTTTCAGCAAGATCCTTCGCCGTGGCAAATTGCACCACCATCACCTGCGTTACCAAGGTATCGGTATCGGGAATTTTGTTGGGATCCGTGCCAATCATCACCGGTAAGTTCTGTTGTCGTGCGGTTGGCAACGGCACGACGTGCAGTGTTTTATGCCGCACGATCACCGCGAAACCTTGGAGCAACAACACGCCGTTGAGCGCATCGACGGCTTCTTGTGCCGTCACCGGCTGCTTCGCTACCAACGTAATCGGCGCGGGTAGCTCCACCGGATTGGCGATGACATAGCCCGCTTGCTGCGACAAATAATCCAGCACTTGGCCAAGCCGTGCACCACGGAATTCCAACACGAAGCGACCATCAGCCGCCACCGGTGGAACTTCGGTAGGAGGCGTCGGCTTGGGCGGTGGAGTGACCGGATCTTCAGCCCGCAGCGCCGAACCACAGGCTAGCAACCACAGCAGAGACGAGAGCGGGAGGTGTTTCATAGCTGATCGAGGCCTTGGGTAAGCAGCGGAAGAAAAACGAAAAGCGGCAAAAGAACGGATAGTTTTGTTCATGGTGTACGATTTCTTTTTTCGCGTAGGCGTTGCAGGATCGCGTCGCGGGCAGGATCAGCGGCGGCTGTGGGAATCTGAAATGGCGCGGCACCGGCGGCGGGAGTGACGGTCGCTGCTGGCGTGGTGCTGGTCGTATTCGGCGCGGTGGCCGTGGACGCTGCAACAGCGGTGGAAAGCGCTGGAGCGGCGGCAAAAACGCCACTGATCGTGCGACCATGCAGATCTTGGCCAACAGCGATGGTCGTTTCACCATTGGCATCGCTCAGCCGCAATCCATTCGCATCGATGGCTACAACGGTGAAGGAATCAACGACCTCAGCCTGACGTACGCTGCGTTCGCTGCCATCACTTTGGTGACGCAGAAACGCCACGGCATTATTTTCATCATGCACGACGATACCCACCACCGCCCAACCTTTGCGTTCGGCGGAAACCGTGGCGGCAACGGTTGCTGTGGTCGTGGTTTTCGCTTCCGGTTGATTTTTTGATGGTGACCCACGGCGATCGGCCAGGAACGGTTTGGTGGCCGCGATCGCAGCATCTATGGTCGCATCACGCGCTGCTGGCGTCCACGGCACGGTGTCGTTTGGCACCGTGCGCCCGACTCGGGCGGCGGTGGAAACCAAACGCGTTGAGAGCGTCAGCGCGACTTCTAAATGATCTTTTCGCGCATCACCCGCAGACCATTCAGAGCGCTCGATGGCCAGCGGCATGGCCGCCGTTTCGAGCGCGGCGACAAAAGCCTGCGCTTGGCTGAGGGTCCCGTTGCCGCTGATCGTCAGGCGCAGCAAGTCATAGTGAAGTTCCTGCCCGGCGGGGACGAGTTGCCCTCCACTGACGGAAGCAATGGCGAAACCGCTGCTTTGCGCGGCGCTTTGTAAGGTTTTTTGTAAGCGAAAGCGCGCCTGACCTTCGTCATCAAGCAGGCCAGCGGCATGACGCGCGCGCCACTCGGCCATGATCCGAGGTTGGCGATCAATCAGCGCTTTGGCTTCGTCGGCCTCGGCCTGAGCAGCGACGGTTTGTTTTTCTACGGCGGCAAACCAGGCAATCGTTGGTTGCACGACGACGCTGTCGGCTAGCCATCCACCGAGTAAAATGGCGACCGCGCCGACCAGCAGGCGTTCACGCTTGTGCATGACGTGCTCCGTGGTTCGCCGGAATTCGGGAAGTGGTTTTTATTTTTTCCGTTTTCTCTGGCGGCGAAGTCAGGCCAAGGCGAAAGACTAATTCGAAGACCACGGCTTTCGATTCCTTGCTCGGACTGCGACTGCTGCGAATTTCGGCGTAGCTGACGTGTTGATCGCGGCGCAAGCGCGTCAGGAAGCTCATCATTTGCGCACGGTCATCGGCAGTGCCCTCCACCACGGTATCTTCGCCAAGCGTTTGCCGCACGCGCACCAGGCGCACGCGGTCGTCAGAGCGACCATCCGGTAGTGCGTTGCCAAGCGCGAGCAAACTCGGCGCCAGCGACGGCCGTTGATCGATCCACGCGCCAACTTCTTTCAGGTCGGAACGGCGCGACGCAAGGGAAGCAGCAAGCGGGCGTAAATGGTTGGCTAGGGTTGTCGCCTCGATCTGTGCATTCATTGCCGCAGAAATAGATAAACTCAGAGCCACTGCCACGATCACCACCACGCCAGCGGCCAACAGGCCGAGCCGCACCGCCGGACGCGCCAACCACTGTGGCGGAGCGTTTAAAGTGGGATGGAGAAAATCCAGCGCGTTGCCCAGCGCCGCAGCCGCCGGTGCG
>JANMYZ010000333.1:0-1553 GCA_031382605.1 Planctomycetota bacterium
GGTGATCATTCTGTGCATCGTCATCGTTGGTGGCATGGGCAACGTGACCGGAGTGTTGTTAGGGGCATGCATCATGGTCGGATTCAACAGCATCGTCCTGACCAAATTGACCGACCTGATGGCCCGCAACGGACTGGTCGGCGACAATGTTTTGGCCGCGCCGGGAAACTGGAAGTTTATGATCTACGGCATCGCGCTCATTTTCATGATGCGCTTACGGCCAGAAGGATTGTTGCCAGCGAAAGACGTTCAGGCCAAGTTGCATCACGCTGATGACCAAACGTCAGCAGCAGGAGCACGCTAATGGCGCTGCTCGAACTTGATCATCTAACGCTGCGTTTCGGCGGTTTGACCGCAGTAAATGATGTCAGTGTCCGCATCGACGCTGGCCAGATCTTTGCGCTCATCGGACCGAATGGCGCGGGCAAGACGTCGATGTTCAATGCCATTACGGGCATGTATCCGCCGACCAGCGGTCGAGTACTCGTCGACGGGCAACAAGTTCAGCAGCCACCAAAGATCCGCGATTGGCTGCGCTGGGCACGGGCGAGCGTGCTGACCGGCGCGGGCGTGACGCTCGCCGTGAATGCGAATTCTTGGTGGGACGCGACGATCAATCATTTCGCTGCACGCAATCCGTTCCCGTGGGGCGAGGCCTGGAATGCGGCAGTCACCGTCTCCACGTCAAACCCAGGTTGGACGCTGATTCCAGCGCTGATCGGTGCCGTCGTCGGCGCCGCAGCAAGCTGGAACGCATGGCGCATGGGCCGGCGAACGCCCGATATGGTCGCCCGTGCTGGCGTCGCGCGAACCTTTCAAAACATTCGTTTATTCCGTGACTTAAGCGTGCTCGATAATGTTTTAGTGGGCATGGATCGACATCTGACCGCCCGTGGCTGGGATGCCGCGCTGCGCCTGCCACGTCATCGCCGCGAAGAACACGCCGCCCGCAACATCGCGCTCGACGAACTCGCTTTTGTCGGACTGGCAACCGCCGCGCAGCAACCAGCAGGCTGTTTGCCCTACGGTCATCAACGTCGTTTAGAAATCGCCCGCGCCCTCGCAACCCGGCCGAAAATATTACTGCTCGACGAACCCGCCGCCGGCATGAATCCCACCGAAGCAACGCAATTGATGACCTTGATCAAACGCATTCGCGACCGTGGCATCACCGTTGTGCTGATCGAACATCACATGCGCGTGGTCATGGGCATCAGCGATCGCATCGCGGTCTTACACTACGGCAATAAAATCGCTGAAGGAACGCCAGCGCAGATTCGTGCGAACCCCCAAGTGATCGAAGCGTATTTGGGGAAAGAGGAAGAATGAATCCGCTGCCCCAGATTCTTCTTGAGCTCGATAAAGTTGATGCTGGCTATGGCCCTATTCATGCGCTGCACCAAATAAGTTTAACCGTCCGTAGCGGAGAAATCGTCACGCTGATCGGTTGCAATGGCGCGGGGAAAACCACCACGTTATTGTGCTGCTCTGGCATTGTTCGGGTCTCTGGTGGAGCCATTCGCTTCAAAGGCGAAGCGATTCACGAACAACCA
>JANMYZ010000363.1:0-1751 GCA_031382605.1 Planctomycetota bacterium
CTCTGTGGTTAGACTTCTCCGATCTTTGCTTTCGCTTGGGTTCCGGCGCTGCCGGGTGGGGTTCTATCGCTGGGTTTAGGATCACTGCTTCAACGAAACGAGGCCCGCCATTTGGCGGGCCTCGTTTCGTTGAAGCAACTAAGCAGAAAGCGTCAGATCTGACCGAGGCGAGCCGCACGACGTGCGTGAACGCGCAGCGGTAACGCTTGCAAGCGAATGAACCCCGTCGCATCACTCTGATTATAGGCGCCGCCGTCGGCTTCCATCGAAGCGATTGCTGCGTCATAGAGCGAGTGCGCGCTTTCGCGGCCAGCAACCATGATGTTGCCGCGTTCGAGTTCCATGAAGACGCGTCCAGTGACGTGGCGCTGGCTGGATTTGAGGAAGGCGTGGAGCGCTTCCATTTCTTCGCAATACCAGAAACCGAAATACGCCATCTGGCTGAAGCGCACGGCGAGTTGATTTTTGGTGTGCAGCAGATCGCGGCTGACGGTCAGCGCTTCTAGATCTTGATGGGCGGCGAGCAGAATCGAACCGCCTGGGGTTTCGTACACGCCGCGCGACTTCATGCCGACGAAACGTGACTCAACCATATCGATGCGGCCGACGCCGTGTTTGAAACCAATGGCGTTCAGATGCGCGAGCAATTCAGCTGCTTTCATCTTCTTGCCATCAACGGCGACCGGAATGCCTTCGACGAAATCGACGGTGATCCGCTGCCGTTTGGCTTTCACTTCCGACAACGGCAATGAACGCTGATACATGCGATCGAGCGGACGGGCGGCTGGGTCTTCTAACATGCCCGCTTCGAAACTAATGTGCAGCAAGTTGTCGTCGGATGACCACGGATCTTTCTTCGACGCCTTGACCGGAATGCCCCATTTATTGGCGTATTCGATGCACTCAGCGCGGCCTTTGATGTCGGTATTGAATTCTGGGTCGCGCCATGGCGCGATGATCTTCACGCCTGGCAGCAAGGCATAAGCGGTGAGCTCAAAACGCACTTGATCGTTGCCTTTGCCGGTCGCGCCGTGGGCGATGTACTCAGCATTTTCTTGCTTAGCAATTTCGACCATGTGCTTGGCGATGACAGGACGAGCCAAACTGGTGCCGAGCAGATAACGGCCCTCGTACTTCGCATTCCACGCAATCGCGGGGAACACAAAATCGCGCACGAATTCTTCCTGCACCTCGCGAATATAACATTTCACCGCGCCACTGTTCAGAGCCTTCTTTTCCAGATCTTTGTACTTCTCGACCTGACCAACATTAGCGCAGAAGCAAATGACTTCGTAGCCCTTCTGTTCCAGCCAGCGAACGATCACCGAGGTGTCGAGTCCGCCCGAATAGGCCAGCACCACGCGATTGGCTTTCGGCGCTTTCGCGGTTGCTGAACGGGCCTTGGACGAGGCTGCTTTTGCCGTGACTTTTGCGGAAGAAGCAGCAGCGGATTTCTTATTGGCTTTAGCCATGGGACGGACTCCTGAACCTGGTGGGGCGCGGAGCCTAGAGGACGACGCGCCAACGGGAAGAGGCGGGAAATGTCGGCCTATTGGCGTCCTTGAAGGGACGGCCACATGCCATTCGAAAAATTTGCGACCCCAACGAAAGAGAGGGACGTGCTAACCACAGAGGGCACAGAGGGCACAGAGAAAGGCAGTTTGATTTTCCTCTGTGTCCTCTGTGGTTGGTACCTCTCCCGTCGTTGCCTTCGATCCGGTAAGGCAGTTTGATTTTCTTCTGTGTCCTCT
>JANMYZ010000393.1:0-4192 GCA_031382605.1 Planctomycetota bacterium
TTCTACCTCAGAGTGATCTATTTCGCACGCAGAAGTCGTACCGGGCAGGCCGGCTTTGAGCTACGAGCTACGAGCTACGAGCTACGAGCTTCGAGCTTCGCAATTGTGCATAGCTCGTAGCTCGTAGCTCGTAGCTCGTAGCTAGCAGCTCGTAGCTGGTAGCTGGTAGCTGGTAGCTCGTAGCTCGCAGCTATTCCCTTCCCCGATCCCACTCCACCATGACCAACGTTCTGAGTAAGGAATAGACCATGTCGACTGACCCAATTTTTGATCCGCAGGCAACTACGGTGCCGGTATTGCGATATGTGGTTGCACTGGCGGATTATTTACATTTTGGTCGCGCGGCGGCAGCAGCGCATGTTTCTCAACCGACCTTATCGTCGCTGATGAAACAATGGGAAAAACGCATGGGTTGTCAGGTGTTTGAGCGCGACGCGGCGGGGGTGAGGCCAACCACGGTTGGTGAACGCGTGATTATTGCGGCGCGTGCGGCATTACTGGCGTTAGAAGAAGTGGAATTGGCAGCAAGTCGTGGGAAGCCACCCTTTTATGGTCCGGTGCGTTTAGGTATTATTCCCACGGTCGCACCATTTGCTTTGCCGTGGATGATGGCGGCATGTGAAAAAAAATTCCCCGAGGTGTCCCTACCGATACGCGAAGACATGACCGGGGTTATTCTCAAAGAATTAGAGAGCGGACGGATTGATATTGCCGTGCTCGCGCTCTTAGAGCACATGGAAGCCCGGCATCACTGTGAGCTGTTATACGACGAGCCATTTCTGGTCGCGCTGCCGAAGGGGCATCCTTTGGCGAAACAGAAACAAGTTGAGCCCGATGCTCTTATCAGCGAACGGTTATTATTACTCGACGAAGGACATTGTTTACGTGATCAGGCTTTAGCCGTCTGCGACCGTCGTGCGGACCATCGCTTAGGCGCAGATTACCGCGCCACGAGTTTGCAAACCTTACAGCAAATTGTTGGTACTGGCGTTGGCGTCACCATTGTTCCGGCATTGGCGGTAAGCGAAGCCGATAGCCGTGTGGTCTATCGGCCATTAGCTGGTGAACGTTCGTTTCGCACCATTGCCATGCTGTGGCGCGCGAAAGATCCGCGCGCCACAGCCTATCAACAATTAGTGAGTGTTTGGCGTAAATGTATGCCCAAAGACCTGATTAAGCCGCGTTGATACTTGGTGCACGCATACGATCCTCGAAAGCGGCGAGCGCGGTTTTCGCACCTTCGCCCATGGCAATGACAATTTGCTTATAGGGAGTCGTGGTGACATCTCCTGCTGCATAGATTCCTGGTCGAGATGTCCGTCCACGTGCGTCGACGACAATTTCGCCAATGCGATTGGTTTCGACCAGATCTTTCACCAGTGCCGAATTCGGCGACAAGCCGATTTGCACGAAAACCCCATCTACCGCCACGGAATCGATGACCTTGGTGAGACGATTTTCGTAACGAATCGCCGATACGGCTTTCCCGTCTCCAACGATGTCACTGGTTCTCGCTTGGGTGATGATGGTGACATTGGGTAGGCTGCGGGCCTTGCGTTGCAGCACGGTATCAGCGCGTAATTCATCGCCATATTCCAACAAGGTGACGTGGGTGCAGATGCCAGCTAAATCAATCGCCGCCTCGACCCCTGAATTGCCACCGCCAACCACGGCGACTCGACGCCCTTTAAAAAACGGTCCGTCACAATGTGGACAAAATGCGACTCCATGGCCAAGGTGTTCGCGTTCTCCTGGGACGCCTAGCTCGCGCCATTTGGCACCGGTGGTGATGATCAATTGCGCGGCATGAACAATTTCACCGCCTTTTAAATGCAGCGTCTTATGTTCATCATCACTGACGGATTCAACCGTACGTTGATCCAGCACCAATACTCCGGCGGTTTGTAAATGGCTACGTAAGTCCGCAACGAGTCGTGGGCCTTCGGTGTAGGGCACCGAGATTAAATTTTCAATTCCGAGCGTGTCGCTGACTTGCCCACCGATACGACCGGCAATAACCGCGACGCGCAAACCTTTTCGTGCACTATAAATGGCCGCCGCAGCTCCTGCGGGACCGCCTCCAACGACGGCGACGTCAACGGTATGGACGGTGGTGCTACTCGCTGAATTTACGGTCGTACCAAAGCGTTGTTCTAACAGGTCAACCAGATCGCCGAGCGTTGATTTACCGACATGGATTAAATCATCACCAGCGAATACCGCTGGCACGCCTTGGATGCGCAAGCGTTCGACTTCGTCGCCTAACACTCCGCCGTCACACATTTCATGCTGGCAATCGTGGTGGATGAGCGCGATCAGATTCAATGCTTGTACGACATCGGGACAATTCGTGCATTCTAAACTGATGTAGGTGCGCAGGCGCAATGGACCACGGATGGCACGAATACGCGCCATTAATCCTTCGTCTGGCATGCGGCCCTTGCCATCAGCATTGAGAATTGCCAATGCAAATGAGGTAAATTCATGGCCTCCTGGCATGCCGCGAAATGAAACGCCGAGTGGCAATCCATCACGTAAAAAACTGATGCGAGGGACGGTGGTTCGTTGTTCCGATTCGATAAATTGTAATTTTTCGCTCGTGCCAACCACCGTGGTCAACATGGTTCGTACTTCATCCTGCTGGACATGATCACTGGTGGATAAAATCAAAGTGATCTGAGATGTCAGTTGGGAAAAGGCGTTAGACAGTTGCGTAACAAAAGCCGGGTCAAGCATGGCTGAATCCTTTTAATAAGAGGAATAAATGTAGCGGTTTATGAGCAGGCGAAGAGAGGGCTCCCCAGTACGACAGGGCGTACTGGGGAGGAGTGAAATACTATAATTTTCCGATCAAATCGAGACTTGGCTTCAATGTTTGCGCACCCGGTTTCCATTTTGCTGGGCATACTTCGCCTGGATGGCTGGCGACAAATTGCGCTGCTTGGATTTTTCGTAACAGTTCATCGGCATTGCGACCGATGCCGTTGTCGTTAATTTCAGCGATCTTTATTTTCCCATCCGGCGCGACCACAAAGGTACCGCGATAAGCTAATCCTTCTTCTTCGATATGGACACCAAACGCGCGGGTCAACGTTCCCGTCGGATCAGCGAGCATGGGGTAGGTGATTTTCTTAATCGTATCAGAGGCATCATGCCAAGCTTTATGGACGAAGTGCGTGTCGGTGCTGACGCTGTAGACTTCCACGCCCATTTTTGACAGTTCGCCGTATTTGTCAGCCATATCGCCGAGTTCGGTCGGACAGACAAAGGTGAAGTCAGCGGGGTAGAAAAAGAATACCGCCCATTTTCCGCGCACATCGGCGTCGGTAACGGTCTTGAAAGCACCAGCCTGATAGGCTTGAACTTTAAAGGTTGGCAGGGAGGAGTTGATGATCGACATAGCGTTTTCCTGTCAGGTAAAGGCATCGTTGTGATGCGGTTATGCTGGCAGAATAAAGGCAAGTCGATCAAGCGAAGTCAGTTCCTCTCTATGACGCCGATAGAGCGCATCTATGGCCCGGTTGACGGACATTACGGCGCTAAATCACTACGAAGCAGCTCTCGCTGCTTACGGCTGGTCTGTTGTCGCTGTCGTCGCTGGCACAAAGCGCAAAGCCACGGCGTTGATGCAAAACCGTTTGCCGGTTGGTTGTGGCCCGTCTTCGAACACATGGCCCAAATGTCCGTCGCATCGCGCACAGTGAACTTCGGTGCGAACCATCCCGTGCGCGTTGTCGACTTGGCTGTCGACGCGACCGGCGATGGGCTGAAAGAAACTTGGCCAGCCGCTGCCAGATTCAAATTTGGTGGTCGAAGCAAATAATGGCGCCGCACATCCCGCGCAGCGGTACACGCCCTCGCCATATTTTTTTGAGGCAGCATACGTGCCGCAAAACGCCGGTTCAGTAGCGAAATTACGCAGCACTTTAAATTCTTCCGGCGTCAATCGCGCACGCCATTGTTCTGCGGTCAGCGTCAATTTCTCACCTACGGGGGGATCGATCATGGGAACCTCCACCGGCTTGGTGGCCGGAGTTTGTGGTTGTTCGGAAATGACAGGAGGCACGGTCGCTGGCGCAGCACTCGTTGGTTCTGCGGTGCTTTGTTGGCCACAGCCGATGGTGACGAATAAAATGATCAGTAACCATAAGGAACAGATCGAGTCAGTGGCGCGCATGAGTGACCTCCTAAA
>JANMYZ010000395.1:0-5071 GCA_031382605.1 Planctomycetota bacterium
CACCGAAACAATATCGGTGTGCTTCGCTTCGCAGCCATCTTCTTGCGGGGTGTTGCCAGGGAGAATCGATCCGCCATAGACGAAAATCGACGGACGATTGAGCCGCGCCATCGCGATCAAGCAGCCCGGCATATTTTTATCACATCCGCCCAGGCTGACGAAACCGTCGTAACCCTGACCGCCGATCACGGTTTCAATCGAATCCGCAATCACTTCACGCGAGACCAGCGAGTATTTCATACCCTCGGTGCCCATCGAAATTCCGTCGCTGACGGTGATGGTATTGAAAATCACTGATTTTCCGCCAGCACTATCGACTCCAACGCCTGCGGCCTTTGCCAGTCCATCGATGTGCATGTTGCACGGCGTCACCATCGCCCAGGTGCTGGCGATTCCGATTTGTGGTTTGCTAAAATCAGCGGTGGTGAAACCCACCGGATAGAGCATCGAGCGGCTTGGCGCGCGCTCTGGGCCGTCAACAACGATGGAGGAATGAGGACGCGGGATTGGTTTGGCCATGGTACTTCCTGGGTCGGCGGATAGTGGGCCAATTACGTAGCCAGCAAGTGGCTGCGGCAGCATGAACCTAGAAAAACGAGAACTCTGCCGGCACGGCAATGCTGACGCGACCACCCTAGAAAAAGCAGTAGAGAACCATTTTACCGCAAAGCCGCCAAGAGCGCAAAGGACTTACAAAAAAAGAGATCACCTATTCAACGAAGCTGTGGATCGACTAGATTTTGAGTCCAATCCTTGTTTTCCTATGTGCCCCAACGGGGTATTGCGTCTTCGCGTCTTTGCGGTGGAAGTTTGAATTCCTATTGCCGTCTTTAGAACCAACGGTGGCAGACGACCGCTTGTCGGATTACTTCTCGGCGGTTTTTTCAGCGGTAAATGATTTCGCGAAGGCCAAGAACGCGGCTTCTTGCGCTTCAATCGCTGCCGGAGCGCCCTGGATTTTTACGAACCACGTCCGTTCACCTTTTACATCTTTGATCGCCGCACCCAACATGTGTGAGGCTTCACCCTTCAGGCGCATCGTACAACCGCTGTAGCCTGGATTTTCAAACGCCTGAACGTTGGCGGCGAGTTGATCCTGCGTAAGCGCATCCAATGCCACTTGCCGACGCCAACGATTCACGTTGCCAAGTAAACCGCCGACATCGCCTGGGAATACGGATACCGCCACTTCGACCGCGTTGGCACCTTCGCCTGCGCGATAGGTGGCGACACGCATCGGCTTCTCGGCCTCAAGCTTGGTCCATCCCGCAGGAACAACCCACGCTGGCGCGGCGTCCTCAGCCACCAATGCCTGCGCAAGTCCAAGCGCTAAAAAAGCACCGAGCACACTGCGCGCAACCGTACTGCCGATAAAAGATACGATTTTCGACATGAGGAAATTCCTTAGAAAGTGAGAGCGGGCGACACGAGAGCGACACGACAGCGACACCAGCCAATTGCTAATGTTGAGCAGACCATCTTCCGCTGGCGCCATGGTTCAACTGCGTTCTTTCACCTGGATCAACACCAAGAACACATCACCGGCTTTCCATCACGGAGCTGGTAATAAAAAATCGAGTCGGCCACCAGCCGCAGGGACGATCAGCGGCATCAACGGTCTCCAGCCGTCGTCGTTACTGCGCAGTAACGCAGCAAGGGCGAATCCCAATTGATCAGCAACCAAAGGGTCCTTCACCCGTTCTGCGATGGCCTTGGCGACCGCCTCAGTCGGTGGCAATAATGGAATCCATGAGGCCAAGGCGGAGCCGGGTGCTCGTTTGAAAATCTGCGCCAGCTGGGTTTCCTGATCGTTTAATTTGCCTTGCAGATAACGCGCCGCGACCAGAGACGCGTCTTTGAGCGATTCGGCGGGCAGCTCAACCGCGCGCGCCATGAAGCCAGGCGCATCAAGGCGTTTTTCTTTGAGCGCGATGGCGGCGCCAACCAGCCAAATATCAGGCTGCTTCGCCAGCAGGGCCTGATCATAAAGTGGGCGCATGCCCGCCTGCAACGGCAGGCCGGTGCGCAACCACGCGGCACCATTGGCATCCTGACGCGCGGCTTCGACCGCCATGACTCGATCGAAAATGAGCGGCGCGGTGTCACGAATAATGCGCAGTGAACTGCTGGTCGCTAAAATCACGGCGGGCGTCATCGCCGATAATGCGGTAGCCAAGTTGGCTGCGTCGGCCTCAGTGTACGGCGTGATCTTGCCCTCAAGTGCTAGGCCTTGGCCGACGACGGTCAGCGCTGCCGCGAGCGGAACGCGGCCTATTTTTTTCACCAGCGCCTTCACTTTTTCTGATTCGTTGGCCGCCGGACTGGTCAGCAAAGTGGCGATGTGTGGTTCAACCAAAGCGACCTCAAGGCTGCTCAAATACGGAATCATTTGTTCGATTTCGTAGTTATTTTCCATGGTCGCCACCATCGACATGACGGCATTCAATAGATCTGGATTGCCCAATATGATGAATTTTTCCAGATAATAACGACTCATTTCACCGCCTTTAGAAAAAGCGGCAACAATTTGTGGCCGAATCGTTGGATGAATAACCGCAAGTATTTTCCACAGTTCGGTGTGTCCATCGATTTCGACATCCAGCGTACGTGGCGGTTCTTGGCCAGCGAGTAAGGCCAAGACCAAAGCGTGATGCACCGTGCTGTCCTTGCCCACCCGCAGATCACCAAGCAGGCGCGTCATGGCTGCTAAGCCGTTGGCATCTGGTGAACTGGGCGCGACTCCCTGCACTGACCACGTCATCATTTCATCGTCGTAAGAAAATGAGTCTTCATCACCGCCAGGGCGTTGCTTTCCCACCAGAGTCAGGGTTTGTCCGTCACTTAAAGTGTAAACCTTGGTGACCACTCGTTCGTTACCTGAACCTGAGCCTGAGCCGTAATCCGTTTTCGCACTGCCCGGTAACGCATCCAAGGCTCCGGCGGCCAAGACCTGCGGTAAAAGCACGGGGGACGTCAACGCCTGGCTGGTCACGTAGGTTAAAATTTGACTCGCCACTGCGGCGAATATTGGGCCGTCTTGCGGCTGAGTCGCCAGCGCGTCGCGCAGCACTTCGAGCGGATCTTTCGCCCGCAATACATGTTCTCGCCATGGGGCATAAGCATCGCCTTCCGCCAGGGCTTTGAGCAAAGGCAACGCGCGATCGTGGTCGACGACTTTGAGTGCAATACCCAAAGCCAAATGATACGGCCAACTGCGATCGCTGCGCGCGCACCACGTGCTTAGGGTCTGTTTTTTATCCTCGTCAAAGAGCGCCAATGCTTTGACCCGCTGATCGTCGTTGTTCATCGCGGAGGCAATGCTGTTGGCGGCCATGTTAGCCAAGGTCGGTTGCTCGGCCGCGAACAAAAGCGGCAGCGCCAGGTCTATAAATAACGGCTGGTCATTTCCCGAACCGACGCGGTATTCGTACGGATTCGATACCGTCGCATAAATCATTTCCATCCCGGCTTGACGCTCGGTCGTTCCACCAGCCAGCATCTCGGCGATGATGGCGCGGCGCTTTTCCGTCGAATTCACCAATTTAAAGAGTGCTTTTTTTACCGCACAGCGCAGCGCTAAGTCTTCCGTGTTGGCGTGGACGCGATTCAATTGCTCAAGCAAACGCAGGCGCGCAACGTCCTTGCTGGCATTCTTTGCGGTCTCGCTGTCACTGCTAAAGCTATAACTGATGGAACTACTGGAACTGCTGTCCTTGCCGATCAATTCCAGCGCTTTGATTCGTCGCAACACTGGCTGGGCATGATCACTGATCAGTCGCACTAATTGCGCCTGCACCTGAGAGCCGTCCAAACGACCAATGGTTTCAATCGCGGTATCAACCACCATTGCCGACGGCGACAGTAATAAACCCGCAACGTCGTCACCCAAGTCCTTCGTGCTGAGACTGGCGATGAGCTGAAGCGCCGCCACCTGCTCGTCGGGTGTACCACGCGTTAACACGCGGCGCAGACGCCAACGGCAGTGCGCGGTTGGAAATAATCCGGTGTCACTTAATTCCCATTTTCCGCCAAAGGTTTTACGCACATCGGACATCCGCACTAAGCGATCCAGTGCGGCAACTCGGACGACGGCATCGGCATCATCAAGCCACGTAATTAGATGAATGAGCCCTGGTGCATCAGCGTTTTTCTCTACCGCTTGCGCGACCACGGCAAAAGTGGCGAGACGGTCTTTGACGCGTTCGCCATCGATTCCCGTCAGGCCCACGTCGCCCACCGTTTTATATAATTTGAGTGTCACCGCCCGCGCGACTAAACGTGCGGCGGGCGCCAGTTCTTTGCGGCGATTTTTATCGACGCCGGACATGGCTTGTTCGATCGCTGGCAGCGCCGATGGACCGACTTGCAGCAATGCCATGAGCGCTGCTGAATCCGGTAAACGCGCAATGGCGTCCGCCACTTGCGAATCCACCGCAGCCATCGGCGCCGCTTTCGCCGCTGCCAGCGCATCGCTCCAATCCGCAACTAATAAATCATAATGACCGGCATAACTCGCAAGTCCGCGCTGGGTCCGGGTCAGCACGCACAGCGCTTGGTGCGCCACCGCAATGGTGTCGTTGCCGTCAACTCCGCGCTTCGATGCCAGCGAAATCGTTTCCACCAATGGTCGACCCCAGGTCGCCAATGATCCGCGTTGAGCGATCAACAATGCGGTCGCTTCGGCAGCGGCCGGAGCCGCTAACCACTGACGCAAACGAGCCACCACGGCGGCATCATTCATCACCGCCGCGTCGGCCTGATCGGCGAGCAAACGGAGCACCAGCGTTTGATCGGCGAGCTTCAAAATATCAGCCGCAGGTAAGCCTTCCGTTCGTCCAACGAGTGCGCGCCCTGCCCAACGACACGCATCATTGTCAGAGCAGGCGATCAACGCCTGCAATAAGCGTTCTGGTTTAATTCCAGATTGAGCACGAAGTTCTCCAATAATGACGGCGGCGCCTTGGCGTTCGTTTTTATCTGCAGAGGCAAAGGCCCGTAATAAATCATCGCCGTGATCGCGCCAGGCTTCAGCCAGCGTCCGTAATTCGGGCGATCCGGAAGCGAAACGCAT
>JANMYZ010000409.1:0-2425 GCA_031382605.1 Planctomycetota bacterium
CTCCTACGGGCCACCGATTCTCCGCACCCTGCTCTCCACCCCGCCTCACGGCGACGCAGTTGGGATTGGATACGGGGGCGGATGCCGTGCCCCCGACAAGGACTTGCACCTTGCTGTTGATGTGCGCTGTTGGGCGCACGACCGCCGGCTGCCTGCCGGCCAGGGGCAATCTCTCGTCTTTTCTTCAGCACCGACATCACCGAATCAATTGCCACGTGCCGGCTGGCAGCCGGCGGTCCCAGGCCTTGCTGACCGAGCTACCGTGGTTCGATGACCATCGCGACGCCGCCGTAGCGTTTTTTTAGGTCATCTTTTTTCAGCGGTTTGGGTTCATGCCGCAGAGGGTCGTGCAACGTGACGCCGTCGCCGGTGCCGACGATGGTGATGGCGTGGCGTATGGCTGGGAAATCGATGACGGCGACGCGGCCCACTTCGCAGAGGTGATCAATGGTCGCGTAACTCATGCGGATTTTCCATGGCGAATCGGCCAGAGAAAGAATGAGACCGCGATAGGTATTAAAAACCGTGGTACCGTGATCAGGGGCGGTCAAACAGCGATCTGCCATGTGGCGTTCGCTGACGATGATGCCGACGTACGACACCGCGATGGCGGCGGCGCACGGTGCGCACGTATAGGGCGTTGATTGGCTGAGGTGGTGAACGGCGTTCGGCGTTTGCTCGCTGCCTATTTGCGGACGGCTGACCATCCACCAGGTGCCGAATAGGCCGAGATGAATATAGAGTCCGATAGCGAAAACCGCGACCGCCACGCGATTCCACGGCACCGTCAATTGCGGAACGGCAAGGCCAAAAAACACCATCGCGAAAAGTGGCAGCCAATAGGAATTCAGGAAGACGTACCAACTCCAAGGGAAGCACGCCACTTCCCACACCGGGAAATGTGTCAGAACGGATTTGAAAATCAGCAGTGCGAGAACGACGCCAGCTGCCATCAACCGCCAGCGTTTGCTGTGCCGTGCAACCAACCAGGCGAGTGCGAATACCACCAAACCAGTGGTATTGAGCACCACATAGGGCAGCCAGCCGTCCACGGCGTTAGCCTGTTATTCCCACTCAATCGTGCCGGGGGGCTTACTGGTGATGTCGTAGACCACGCGGTTGATGCCGCGCACTTCGTTGATGATGCGGTTGCTCATGGTGCCGAGCACCTCGTACGGAATCTTCGCCCAGTCGGCGGTCATGCCGTCGCTAGAGGTCACGGCGCGCACGGCGCAGGCTTGTTCGTAGGTGCGTTCATCACCCATCACGCCGACGCTCTTCACTGGCAGCAACACCGCGAACGCTTGCCAAATAGCGCGTTCTAGGCCGGCTTTTGCCACTTCTTCGCGAACGATGGCGTCGGCTTCTTGCAGGATGCGAATGCGTTCGGGCGTGATGTCGCCAAGAATGCGCACGGCCAAACCAGGACCAGGAAATGGCTGACGCCAGACGACGGCGTCGGACAATCCCAGTTCGGTGCCAATGGCGCGGACTTCGTCTTTGAATAAAAAGCGGAATGGTTCAACCAAACCCAGGCCAAGATCCGCCGGTAAACCACCGACGTTGTGATGACTCTTGATCACGCTGGCTGGACCGCCGTGGACGGAAATGGATTCGATGACATCGGGATAGAGCGTGCCCTGGGCAAGAAACTTCACTTGGCCGCCGCTTTTCTTTTTGATGCGCTTGGCTTCGTCTTTGAACACCGCGACAAATTCATGACCAATGATTTTGCGCTTCTTTTCAGGATCAGCGACGCCTTTCAGTTTGGTCAAGAAGCGCTTGGTCGCATCAACGTAATCCAAGTTGATGCCAATGTGTTTGGCGAACAACGAGCGCACGCCTTCGGCTTCGTCTTTGCGCAGCAGACCATTGTTAACAAATATGCAGGTTAAACGTTTGCCAATCGCCTTGTGCAACAACACCGCCGCCACGGACGAATCGACGCCACCGGATAAGCCAAGAATCACCCGATCTTTACCGACCAGCGTGCGAATGCGTTCGATCTCTTCCGCAATGAACGCGCCCATCTTCCAGTCGCCTTTGCAACCGCAGATGCCCTTGAGGAAGTTCGTGATGATGCCTTTGCCGTGGTCGGTGTGCGCGACTTCGGGATGGAATTGAACGCCGTAAAAATTGAGCTTGGGCACATGCACGGCAGCCAGCGGACAATTGTCGGATTCGGCAATCACCACCGCGCCAGGAATCTTGGTAATGCGATCGCCGTGCGACATCCAAACCGTCTGCTTTTTCGGCAGTTTGGCAAAGAGCAGCGATGAACCCTTCACCCGCAGTTCCGTGCGGCCAAATTCGCGATGATCAGCGCGTATGACTTTGCCACCGGTGGCCTGCGCCGTCGCCTGCATGCCGTAGCAAATGCCCAGCACGGGCACGCCCAGTTCATAAATGCCGCTGTCAGCTTGCG
>JANMYZ010000442.1:0-4801 GCA_031382605.1 Planctomycetota bacterium
CCCTAGGCGCGATTCTTTATGAAATGCTGACGCTGCGCACTCCGGTAGAAGGCGAAGATATCAAGGAAGTGCTGCATAAAGTCATCCTCGGCCACATTTCTACGCCAGAGGAATTATGCCCCAATCGAGCCATTCCTCGTGATTTGTCGGCGGTGGCCATGAAGTCACTGTCTCTGCGCCCGGAAAATCGTTATCCTGATGTCATCACTATGCGACGCGATTTGGAGCGCTTTCTTGATGGACGTGTCGTGTCAGCGCGTGAAGACAATTTTTTTGAAGTACTGATTCGCTTCGCACGCCGCAACCGCATGGCGTCATACGCTGTGGGTTCCCTATTTTGCGTCCTGGTTGCGGTCGTCATATTTGGTTATGTGAGCAATCTTGCGCATCGACGCGTTGCTGAGTCAGAACGTCAGCGTGCTGAGGTCATGCACCACAGCGCTGAAACCGAACGTGCCAAAGCCGTCATCAGTGGCGCAACTGCCGAACAAGAACGTCAGCGAGCCATAAGCGCGCAGCAACAAGCGGAAGAGCAACGTCGCCTGGCTGACGAAGCTCGTTCAAAAACCATCATCGCCTTGGAAGGAGAATCGCGTTTGCGACAACGCAGTGAACAAACGTCACACTTCGTCTCGCTGTCACTGGCCAGCGAACAAATAGCGCGGCGGGATTATGACGCCGCACGAGCGTCGCTTGATGCGTGCCCCATTCGCCTACGCGATTGGTCATGGCGACGGCTTGCTTTATTATGTCATCAACACCTCGCTCAATGGAATGATCATGTCGGTTCGGTGAAACACCTTGCCAGTGGCATGAATGGCCAGTGCTTGGCCTCCGCCGGTGAAGATGGAACCATCGTGGTGGTTGATACAGCAACTCGTCTGCGCCTGTGTGAAGTGAAAATAATGGCCCAAGCCTTAGCCATGGCCGATGAACAACCGCTGATGGTGGCCGCCGATGCCAAACAGCTTTATTTCTTTCATGCCACCACCGGACAGCAACTGAACACCGTGCCCATTCCTGAGGTCCGTTGCATGGCGATCAACTCCGCTGGCACGCGGGTGATATTGGGTACCGCCAGTGGAGAATGGTTATCGTGGAATCCCGCTACCGCAGAGCATCATGTTATTGGTCATTTGACGGCGAGCGTAACGGCCATGGCGATCAACCGGAATGGCGAGGTCATCGCTGGTGATGAGAACGGCCACCTCATGGCCCTTGATGCTCAAGAAAAGTTATCATGGAAACGCTCGCTGCCTGGCACGATTTTAGCCGTGTCACCGCAAGGAATGGCCTTGGTCCGCGAACCTCAACGCGTTTCGATCTATGACGCCGTCAGTGGATCGCCGCTCGCTCATGTGCCCGCGCAACACCAACCACAGGCCATCGTGGCGGGTTGTTTTTCGCCCGATGGAAAACGCTTTGCGATCGCTAGCGAAGACCGCACCGCGCGCGTATTTGCGAGTTTGACCGCAACGCCGGTCATCACCATAGAAGGGCACACCAAAGCGGTGCTCGCACTCTCGTTCATCCATGGCTCGGAGCACTTGGCGAGTGGCTCTGCCGATGGCAGCGTTCGTCTGTGGAACGCTGATAAACCCAATGATTATCGCCAACTTTGTCCACCAGGGACGGACCAAGTTATGTGCTTTGCTGCCAGCGGAAAAATTGGGCTTATGACCGGAAGCAGTGGCATCGTCCGCTCTTTGGCCGCAGGCACGCAGGCGAAGAAATGGGAAACCCCTGTTGGTTTCGCTGTACGCACGGCATCTCCCTCGCGCCGCAATTCAGTGATCGCTGTCGCTGGTGAGCATGGGCAAGTTCGGCTCATTGATGCCCAAACGGGAGACCTTGTCGGCGCACATGGTTTCGGCGTTGGCGTGCTGCAAAGCGTCGTCATAAACGATGACGTCAGCCGGATCTGGGTCATCAATGAAGAGGGAACCCTTCACGGCTTAGACCGAGTCAACGGACAACGCCTTGCTGTTCAGGCAGCTCCACCAGGCTTTGCCCCCCTCGCCTTATCGATCGACCAACAACACATCGTCTGTGGCGGAAGTGATGGAAAATTATCGCTTATCGCTACTGAAAACGGCGCGCTGCTGCGCCATGACGATACCAAGTTTCAAAAGATTCAGGCATTGTGTTGGTCGCCAGACGGAACGCGCCTAGCCATCGCCGGTGATGACCTCATCGTATTATGGAACCCCATCACGCATGAGGTCTCGGCAACCCTACGCGGCCATGGTGGAACCGTATCCGACGTCTCGTTTTCACTCGACGGCAGCCGCTTGCTCAGCGCCAGCAGCGACGGAACAGTTCGTATTTGGGACGTCGCCAGCGCGCGCACATTATTGGTGCTCGATACCCGCTCCGGTGGTCTTCGCTCAGCGCGCATGACCAGCGATGAGCGCGAACTCATCACCACCGGAAACGACGGACGAGTCATCACGTGGCTCGCGCTTGAACCACAATCGTGGGATTAGGGCTGCGGAAACTTAAGAGAGATCACCGGCTAGAGGCTACCGGCCACAGGACCGCGCTGCGATATCCTCAATAAAACTTGTGGTCCATGACCAAGCGAAAGATCCTCAGTAATTTTCAACTACGATGCGAAATCCCACATGTGCGTGGTGTGCCACGGGAATATATTTCCCGCGTGTCGCTGGTCGCCCTTCGGACCTATCGACGACCCACGATCCGCCGCGAACAACTCGGCTAATACCATCGAGCTTGAGCGGATTCGTTGACGGTTGCGTTGGATAAGGGCCATAGGTGTCTTGGCACCATTCCATGACGTTACCTTGCATATCATGCAGGCCCCAGGCATTGGCTGGCAGGCCCATGACGGCTTGTGTCGATAAAATGGTTGGTCCGCTGAACCATCCACTTGGTGAGCGCGAAGCGAGATCGTCATTGCCAGCACGACACGCGTATTCCCACTCGGCTTCCGTCGGCAAGCGAGCCTGCAAGCCTGGTAAAAACGCATTTAAACGCTTGGTAAAAGCCAGACTTTCTTGCCACGTGATGTTTTCGACCGGCAATTGATCACCATGAAATCCGGACGGTCTCGCACCGGTCAGGGCAAAGTACTGCGCCTGGGTTACTTCACTTTCACCCATCCAAAATGCATGAGACAACGTGACTTCCACCGCCTGTTCGTCAGGGCGATAGGCAGGATCCGTGGCTAAACTGCCCATGACAAAGCGACCGGCTGGAATGGGGCGAAGTCGCAGAGGAACACCACGAACATTCAGCTCTAACCAACGTCCATGGTGGTCGGTTCCACCAGCCGATGACCACGACGGAATAGCTGGATCTCTAACCGTTTTTTCACTCGCTTGAACCACGGCAGGAACAGGCAATGCCGGGTTGGACACCGCCACCACCGAAGGCAAGTGGTTGTACCAGAAAAATGCTGCCATTCCTGAAATGCCCAATGCGCCCCACGCCAGCAATCGCCAGTCACGCTTGGTTTCTTCAGCCCTGGGAATTAGCAGGAATTTTTCACCTTTATCGATCGTGTTGGTCGGTGAATGAATAGCATCCGCATGCAACTGACCAGCCGTCAACCGCTCAGGAACATGACGGTCAATAATAGCGCGTTCCACTTTACCTATGGTCAACGGCAAAGCATGGATCGGAACGAAATCGTATTGCACCCGTTCAAGATCTTCACGCAGTTGTCCTGGGGTTGCGTATCGCTCTGCCGGATCTTTGGCCAATGCTTTGGCAATGACCGACACTAAATCAACATTCAGATCTTTCTGGACATCGCGTGGATCGGGAATGGAAGCGTGACGGACTCCCTGTGCTAAGTCTCGCTCATTCTGTCCGGAAAACGGCTGTTTACCCGTCAATAAATAATAAAGCGCCGCACCCAACGCATACAGATCCGAACGAATATCAATCCGACCACCGGCGACAAATTGCTCAGGCGCAAGAGTCCCTCGCTCAGCGGCCGTTTGAGCGTCGGGATCGCTCTCACGAATAGCCTCGATTGACCGCGACATGGCAAAGCCTGCGAGTTTGACGACTTCATCATTGGTAACGAAAATATTACTCAGGCGCAAGTCGCCGTGAATAAGTCCAGCGCGATGAATGCCTTCAAGTCCACGGGTCGCATCAACCACCAAACTGATGGCGTGCGCCGGTGTCAGGAATGCGCTTTGGGCTCCATTGGCGATGGCGTTTTCCGTAAAAAACTGCGGCAAGGACAGTCCATTGATCAACTCTAATGCCTGGAAAATGATGCCGTCCGATTGACCGACATCATAACACGCCACGACATGGGGATGATGAACCGCACCCGCACTGCGGGCCTCTTGCATGAAACGCTCTGCAAACCCTGGAATCTTCGCCATCCTGGGCAACAAGACTTGCAGCGCAACTTCCCGCTGCATGGAAAGCTGAATGGCGCGATAGGTTGAACTCAGCGCTGAACTGCTCAAGCGTTCCAAAACATGGTAACCAGGAATCGACGGCGTCACATGATCACGCAAGCGCTGAGCAGATCGACGACGATCAGAGGACGTCGGGTCAGTATTCATTTTACCCTCATACTCCCCCGAGCTTGCCAGAGAAAATGAAGATCTATCGCCTATCTCTCAAGCATTCCTGTGAAGATTGTGGCGATCAACTCTCGTATGAGGGTCAGCACAATCTGTCCCAAATATGCGAGTCCAACCTCCGCCTGCTCATTGCCCTAAATTTTGGCCTGCGAAATGAGAGCGCGAGGGTCTTCTCTTTCTCGAATCCCAACGGGATTCCGTCCCATAGCCCAGGGTTGCGCGCACCGCGC
>JANMYZ010000446.1:0-1715 GCA_031382605.1 Planctomycetota bacterium
AAAACGAAAACGAGATCGTGCGGTTGGCGACCGAGAACGGTTGGGGTAGCGATACATGGGGAGCGAAGCGCATCGTCGGAGAAATGCTGAAGCTCGGCGTCGACATCGCCAAGTCGACGGTCTCAGCGATTCTGAAACGCCATGGCATTCCACCCGCTCCGCAGCGTGGTCGTGTGACGGATGGTGACCGCGTCATCGTCCATGATCCGGCCACCACGGTGGCGATCGACTTTGCCAAAGTGCTGATTCTTGATCAGGGAAATATCTGCCTCATGTCGGTGCTGATCGCCATTCACCTTGGCACTCGGGAAATGGAAATCGTTAACGTCGCTCACGATCCCGATGGACGCATCACCGTGCAATGCGCAAGAAATCTGACCATGGATGGCGTTGGTTTTTTCAAACGGCTGGGCATCAAAACCGTGATCATGGATCGTGATCCGGTCTTCACGGAAGAATTCCGGCAGCTGTTCGCAGAAGCAGGCTGCGAACCGCACCGCATAGCACCGCGATGCCCGTGGGAAAATGGCTACGCCGAACGCTTCATTCGTTCGCTGAAAGAGAGCGTGCTACGCAAGTGCCTCTTCACCAGCGAGTCAGCGCTGCGGTTAGCGCTCGCTGAATTTCAAACCTACTTCAACCACGAACGGCCCCATCAAGGCATCGGCAATCGCACCGTGCTTGGCTCCAGCGATGTGCCGACAGTAACGGGAAAAGTCGTTCGGATTCCCCGCGTCGGTGGCCTGCTCAACCATTATGAACGCGTGGCGTGACCAGAAACCAACTCGGACGCGAGCGGGGAAAATGCATAGAAATCGCCTGGAAAATCAAAGGAAAGGAATCGGGCAGTACAGGCTAACTACATGCCTGTCCTAAAGTTTTTTTTAAGATGCCTGTCCTTTACCTGGGCCATCGCCTTCTTCTCAAATTCTTTTGCTGCCTCAATGCTAGGGAATATATGAAAAGTAGAGTAGCTCACTTTTTCGGCGTTTGTTAGGGCTATTGTAATGGCGCCCTCTTCTTCATCTAAATAAATGCTTGTTATATCAAATATTTTCATTACCCGATGCTCACCGCCCACCATTGTCGCTATTTGATTCTCATCGATAGAGATATAATTGTCGCTTGAAATTTTCTTGTTCGTAACGCGAGAAAAGTATAAAATAATTAAAGATATCAAAAGCCAAGGAATACCAATCACAGGCGATGTAAATACAGTTAATACCAAAGAGCTAATAACGCATATACTTCCGACGGCCGCAATAATATGCACTGCCTTTTTTTGACGTCCAACATTTGACCTGTAGATAAAAGTCATGATATTTTCATATTGAAAATGGTCCGCCCCAACGGCCCTCAACTTTTGTGGACCATTTCCAATACCACATGTCGATTTGAAAGACTCCGGCAGCATACAAATACCAATCACCTGTCATCGTTGGCGAACTTGATGATCCTTTACCGCCAGCAAACCCCCCACCCTCAACATAAACCTGAAAGATGTTCTTTTCGCCCCCCACTTCTGCTCTAACAGCTAGTTTGGCTCCGGCCGGCCAAAATAATTCCCCCTTACACCACATCCCGGCAACTTGGAAATCTCCTGACTGATATTTTTCACAACATTTAATATCCCCACCTGCACCACCAGAAGCCTCGACAATTACCTTTAACCAAGGAACCACTTTAAACGGAGAAAACTTCAACTGTCCATAAAC
>JANMYZ010000236.1:0-1549 GCA_031382605.1 Planctomycetota bacterium
CGGCACAAAGCATGGGTGTCGCCGCTGGTTCCAGTGCGGTCAGTTATCATTGGCAGCAAGGTGGAGTCACCAACGGAAGCCAAGTTATTCTTGATGATTGGACTGATTTGTTTTGGAGCTTGGGTGGACAGCAGTCCCAAAGTGGTTTGCGAAAAGTTTCTGGCTTCGTCAATCGCATCGAATTCGATACCCGCAACCATACCTTCGCCTTGCCCGGCGGAAATTTCCTCAGCGGGATGGATTCTGACGATCGTGATATTCAGCTGCGGCGTTATCCCATCGTGGTCGGGCTGACCATTGAAGATGAATCGGGAAAACTGAATCCCAATTATCTCGACGCGATTGCATGGAGTCGTTTGTTAGAGGCGGTCGGCATCAGCGATTGGCCAGATGTAACGCCGTCTTCTACGCCAACTTCTACGCCTTCATCGTCACCGAACGATGATCGTGGCCGCAATCAACTCGCTCGCGCCTTGGCTTCTTTGCGTTATCACTTGGCTGGTGGACGCATAACCGCGCTGGATCAATTACTGTTGGCAGATTCGTCGGCGCAGCGCAATCCCCGGCGTGGATTAACGCGCTCGGAACTGGAACTCTTACGTCCGTATGTATCGCTGTCGGTCCCGTCGCAGGCACGCGGTGGCATGATCGATCTGGGAACGGTTATTGGTAGTTCCGGTACTAAAATATCGATCGATAGCACGCAGCCAGTTGGGCTGATCGCTTTTCCCATCACGCCTTTGGTAATCGGTGTCGGCACCACGGTGTTGGCCGAAGACAATAACGGTGTTGTTCGCGCCTTCCCCGCCACGGGTGATGATGCGGTGGTTGCCCCGCTGATTGGGGATCCGTTGGCGATTGACGCTCCGCCGTTGGTGAATCTGCATCAAGCCGAAGCGGCGGTGAGAAAAGTATTAGCCGTTAAAGAAATGGAATTGCCCATTGCGAGGCCAGCGGTCGTTGCGAATCCAAGCGCTACGCCGCCTGTTCCTGCGAAATTACTGGCACCAGCCCTCATTAGCGAATTAGACTCCTATAGCAGTACTAGGCCGTTGGATGCCTTGCTGCGCACTCGCAGTTGGTTTGAGCTGACGTCTCCTTTGTCTATTCCGGAAACGCTGGGCAGCGCGGATGTTGTCGACGCACTCAACGGTGCATCTACTCCCGTTAGTGAACTTGCTCCAGATGCTGCTGGTGTTCTCAGAAGAGTGCTTTTGGCGAGTTCAACGCTCTTAGTTATTTCTGGGGACAGCCTTGATCATTTTCCCAATCAAGGCTATGCGCTGCTTCGTGGTGAGTTTGCGGCAGGAACTCTGCCATTCCCCAATGATAAGCCGGAAGAATTTATTTTCTACGACGCGCGCGGCGCTCTGCCGCAAAACGTCAGTGCCGCACGAACGAATAGTACGGTTCAGGTGCGCGTCACACGTTTTCAAGATCCTGTAACGCCTCCCCCCGGCAAGGCCGCTCAAGCTTTCAAAATCGAAAATCTCAAATTCATCGCCATCGCCCCGCGCGAACAACATCCCGTCGGCATCGCCTCCCAGGG
>JANMYZ010000477.1:0-5178 GCA_031382605.1 Planctomycetota bacterium
GATTCGCCGCGCAGTGGTGCGTGGGCCTGGGCGTGATGACAAAGCTCGTGATAGAGAACGTGTTCAGCGAAAATCTTCGCGACCCAGGGTTGAGCAAGGCGTGGGTTCACCACGATGACCGGCTTGGGCCGTGAGCGGTAACAGGCAAAACGAATGGAGCTCAAAATTCGACGTGGGCTTTGGCGTCCCCAGTGAATCTCGGGCAACGAAAGATGAGCAAACCACGCGCCGTGAACAAAACGTAAGGCGTTGGTGAGGTCAAACGGGACGCTTACCGGCTCAAGTACGGGGAATGGCGTTTCATGCTTAATGATTTCCTGCTGACGTTGTTCGCGCCAGACGGTTTGCAGAGTTTGTCTAAGTCGTGGGGTTGAACGACGACCATGGCTAGCGATCCACGCAGGGAGGTCCTCAAGAGCATCTGGATAATGTAGTAATCCGACGTGCAAACTGACAACGCTGCCCCCCTGGCGGTTACCGCGTAAACTGAGCATGGTTTTATCATTGTGGTTGAGTCGTACTCGGCACGTCGGGCAACGCAGTGCGATAACGCTGGTGAGGTGCGCGAGTCGCTCATGCAAAATCGTTTGATCGACTTGCGCTCCAAGCGGTGATTGCGCGTTCTTCATCGAAAAAGACGCGAACCCACGCGGATGTCGGTCGCTCCTTCGGCCAGCGCAAAGTGAAAGTCATTCGACATTCCCATGCTCAGACGTGGAAGGCGATGTTGTTCCGCCAAGCCACGCAGAGCTGAAAAACAGCTGCGAATCGTACGCTCATCAGCCTGCCCCCCTTCCACGCCCCCTGCTTGAGCAAGTGGAGCCATGGTCATTAAGCCTACGACTTCCAAACCTGAAAACGTTTGAGCAAGCTCAAGGCGTTGTGCAATTTCATCCGGCCGTACGCCAGCTTTCGCTGCGTCATTGGCGGCGTTTACCTGAATAAAAACCTGAATTCGCTGACCAGTGACCGTGCATGCACGACCCAAGCGTTCGATGTGATCGGCCTCGCAAAGACTATGAATGGCAACACACAGCGGTGCGAGTTTGGCTAATTGGCGACCCTGTACTCGTCCGATGAAATGAAATCGAGCTTCGGGTGGTGCCGCTACCTGCATGAGCTCCAGATGATCAATACGGTTTTCACCCAACTCTTTAACGCCAGCAGCAATTAGTGGTGCGATGACGGATGACTCTTGTTCTTTAGTCACCGCAATCAGACGGACGTCTTGCGGGTTTCGCGCATGGCGATGGCAAACCTCCGCGATGGTGGCGCGGACTTCCGTAAGATTAGCGGAGATCCGTTCGATGTCCGATGTCCGATGTCCGATGTCCGATGCCTTTTTATGCATGGGTTCTGGTGTTATTATCAGTCGTCAAATACACCATCGTCAATGTCCGAACTCACGACTCCGAGTCGTTTTTTCCGACATCGTACTTCGGACATCGGACATCGGACATCGGACATCGGACATCTACTTTTTAGGCTTCTCGTCCTCTTCGCCTTGCTCTTCTTTGACTTTGATCAGCCCTTTGTTTGTTGCCCAGGCAACCCATGCATCCACGCCTTTGGTGCGGTCATCAGCACGTGGATCAAAGCCGACGTCCGTTTTTGATAACGATTTCAGAATGTCATTGCTCTTGCGGCGGACGATCACGCCAGGGTCATTGAGTCCCTTGATCAACGAAGGCACGGCTTCGTTGCCTTTGCCGAGTAAATTTTGTTCCGCTAATTGAGCTTCATTGCCGGTCGTGCTTGCGAGTTGTTTGACCCATTGTCCGAGTGCATCCGTGGCCTTTGCCCCGGCGGTATCGGGCTTGGCATTGCGGTCTTCAATCCACTCAAAGCTGGCACCGCTTTCCTTCCACCATTTCTCCATTTGAACCACTACTTTTGCACGAACTTCAGGTTTTGCGGCAAGATCGTAGCCCCAATCATTGCCAGTAATGCGGCGGATCAGCTCAAGCGCGCGTTCGTTCGCCTTGTAATTATCGCCTTTCAGAATCTTAATGGTCACCGGCACCAATGATTTTTCGCGCAGGTCATAAAGACCGCGAGCGGCTTCCACCGCGATCATGGGATCGCTGTTTTGCAGCTGCTCGTTGAGCCAGACGCGGTCCGATACGTTATGGTTGAGATCCCACCACGCCTTGGCTTTGGCTGCGGTCATGGTGTCGGATGGTTGCAAAGCGATTTGGCCAAAGGCTTTTTTCGCAGCGAACTGGACCGCCTGATCCGGGTGATCCATCATCTCGATCAAACGCGGAATGGCCCGACGATCCCGCATCAGCGGCGCTACATAAGCAAAGGACTCTAAGTCGTCCTTGTCGGTGACCCGTTCGCTCGCTTTGGCAATAAATCCAAACAAACGCTTGGCAGTCGCCATATCGCCAGCTTTGACGAATTTCATCAGCAACATGCTGGCACCATAGAGATCGCGGAAATCATCCCGTAAGAGCGCGGTGTAAAGCAGTGGGATCATCTCTTTGCGACAATCCTCGCGGTACAGCGTCAATATGGCGGAGTCCATCGCATCGCTGTCATTCTTATTGCTGGCCATGCGTTGAATCTGGCCCTCAATAAATGGGTTGTCCCGCGTGATTGGCTCCAGGGTTACATCCCATTTCACTTCTTTCGTCGTCGGTCCGGGGCCACTGGCTTGACGCGTGGCTCCGGCGGGCCGCGCTTGGGCGTCGCCCCCCTTCGCATCGGTTTTTTTGCCGCCAGGAACGAGATTGGCAGCAACCCAACGGTCGCCGACCAATACTTGTCCCATCTTTGCGCGAGCGAGCTCATGATTCTTGTCGAGTTGAATGACGGCGCCGAAGTATCGACGTGCGGCCGTCGGTTTCGCGTTGGCTTCGCACCATTCTCCCAGTGCATAAACTGCGTCTACGCTGGTCATGTCGGTCGCTTTGACCTTGGCTTGCAGTTCTTCCTCGCTGGCGGCGTGCAAGGGCCCAAGAACAAGTGCCAGTAAAAGCGGCAGAAAAAACGACGGAGAAAGCGAGGGAAAGCGGCGCGAAGTCAGGTTCATAAACAGGTGCCTTTCAGGAAAGCTCTTAGGAATCGCGTTGGCTCGTTCAGCCATTGGTGAATGGAACCACCGTAAAGGAGAACAAGTGGATGCAAACTTATGCTGGCAAACGTCTGGCAATGTCAGAGGTCCTGTCGTTGTGTGTGAAGAAGTCGGCACTGTGTGTAACGCTAACCGACATCTTTTCATCGGCTTCCCAAGCCGCTGGATCACCCATTGTGCGACCCGCTCTCAGAACGATTTGTGCTGGTCACCCTACCTACTATGTTCCCGCTCCTCTTTCCACCGTCGCCCGTTTTCAGCCGTCGTGATCACCAAGGAACTTTATGCCAATCCCCTACGTCATCGAAAAAGACTCACGCGGAGAACGCAGCTACGACATCTACAGTCGCTTGCTGAAAGACCGCATCATCTTCCTCGGTGAGCCGATCGATGACTTCGTGGCGAACGTAGTGGTGGCCCAATTGCTCTTTTTGCAGAGTCAAAAGCGCGACGCCGATATTACGCTCTACATCAATTCACCCGGTGGATTAGTGAACGCTGGGTTCGCCATTTTCGATACCATGGCCTATCTGACTTGCGATGTGGCAACGGTGTGCATCGGCCAAGCAGCCAGCATGGCGGCGTTCCTGCTCGCCTCTGGCACCAAGGGCAAGCGCTTCGCTCTGCCGCATAGCCGAATCATGATTCACCAGCCCATGGGCGGCACCCAGGGCCAGGCCAGTGACATCGAAATTCAGGCTAAAGAATTGCTGCGCCTGAAGAAAGAACTCAATCGCATCTTGGCTGAAAAAACCGGCAAACCTGAAGAAAAAGTCGCCAAAGACAGCGAACGCGACTTTTACATGAGCGCCGAAGAGGCTCAGCTCTATGGCTTGATCGACCGCGTGGTCTCCAAACCAGTCTCCAACTGACCTTTCAACCGTTTCTGGGAATCAACCAATGGCTGGAAAAAAAAGTACCCGCGACGGCGACAGCAAGAGCGGTGACGTCTGTAGTTTTTGCGGACGCACCACCGAGCAAGTTGAGCGCCTAATCAATGGCCCACCTGGGGTGTCGATCTGCAATGAATGCGTTGAGGTCTGCGCCACCTTGCTGCGCGACAATAACCGCACCAAAAAATCCAGCGATCAGCCCAAGGTTGGCAAAAGTTTGATGCCGTCCGAGATCAAGGGCCACCTTGATCAGTACATCATCGGTCAAGAGCAAGCGAAGCGCACCATCGCCGTCGCGGTCTACAATCACTACAAGCGCCTCAAGGCGAATCAGGCTGGCGGCGCCAACGGAATTGAGTTGGAAAAATCCAACATCTTGATGCTCGGTCCCACCGGTTGTGGCAAAACGTTGATCGCCAAATGCCTGGCCAAACTGCTCAACGTGCCCTTCGCCATCGGCGATGCGACCACCTTGACCGAAGCCGGATACGTCGGCGAAGACGTTGAAAATCTCATCCTACGCTTACTGCAAAACGCCAATTTTGATGTCGCCAAGGCCGAGATGGGCATCATCTACGTCGATGAAATTGACAAGATCGGGCGCTCTGGCGGCAACGTCTCGATCACCCGCGATGTCAGTGGTGAAGGCGTGCAACAAGCCTTACTCAAGCTCGTCGAAGGCACCGTCGCCAACGTGCCGCCCGGCGGTGGACGCAAACATCCCGAGCAAAAATATATTCAGGTCAACACGGAAAATATTCTATTCATCTGTGGCGGCGCGTTTAGCGGCCTGCCTGAAATCATCGGTCGTCGTTTAGGCGACAAGCGCGTCGGCTTTAACATCGATATGGAAGCGAAGGAACTCCGTTCCGACGTCACTGAAGATGAACGTTTGTTGGCCCAAGTCACCCCTGAAGACCTCATTAACTTCGGTTTAATCCCTGAATTTATCGGTCGTTTGCCGGTCACCGTCGCCCTTCAACCGCTCAGTCTTGAAGCGTTGGTAAGCATCTTAACTCAGCCCAAAAACGCCTTGGTTAAACAATTCCAAGCGATGTTCGCCATGGAAGGCGCTGAGTTATCCTTCACCGAAGACGCTCTTCTTGCCATGGCCAAGAAAGCTTTGGAGCGCAAAACCGGCGCCCGCGCTTTGCGTGCGATTATGGAAGAAGTCATGCTCGACCTGATGTTCGACCTCCCTCAGCG
>JANMYZ010000485.1:0-2044 GCA_031382605.1 Planctomycetota bacterium
ACCTAGAAACCGCATTAGAGAACCATTTTACCGCAAAGCCGCCAAGAGCGCAAAGGACTTACATCAAAAACAAAATTCACCTGTTTGGTGAAGCCGTTTAGCACCTAGATTTCAAATCTAACCCTTGGTTTTCTTAGCGTCTTTGCGCCTTTGCGGTGGAAGTTTGAATTCCTACTGCTGTGTTTAGGTTGAAGACACAGCGAACCACAACGGCCCCGAGTCATGCGGTGTGCGCCGTATCGCTCGGCAATGATCACACCGCTTCCGTTGCCCATCCCAAACCACTGGCGGCGAATTGATCCACGCCAGTGACGACGGCGGGAACTCCGCCTTGAATAGGCAGCCACGCGTTGGCGACGCGGCGGATGTCGGTGACGGTGGTGGCGAGGACGCGACTGCGGAAAGCATTCAAGCGTTTTGGCGTTGAGCCCTTCAGATCGCCGGTGAAACGCGCACGCGCTTCGCCAGCGGGGCTGCCTGGGGAGTCCAAACCAGCGATGACGCCAAGGATCGCTTCTTTCAATAATCGCGCGTCGTTGGGACAATCGCTGAGCCAGCGTAAGCCTTCGCGCATATCGTCGTAGGTGCCAGCTAAACGTGGATCACGGTAACTGGTCAAGGTAAAGGTTCCTGTTCCAGGTGCGAAACTTGCGCCGGAACCATAAGCGCCGCCGCGTTCGCGAATGCGTGGATGCAGAACGTTGTTTACCAAGAGTCGGCCAGCGATGGACAATGCCGGCGCATCGGCGTGACCAAGTGGGACCGCAGGAAATGCCAGGGCGCAAAAATTCACCGCGGTGGCAGTGGTGTACGCCGTTGGTGGTTCACTGCGCGCAAGTGGCGTCGGAAATGGTTGACGGGTGCCGGTCGTTTCACTGAGCGTTGACCACGCGCTACGAACGTGGTTGAGGACTTCGTCTGCGCTGGCGGTGTCGCCGATCACGGCCAAGTGGCGTGGCTGGGCAACTAAGCGCGTCCGCAGCGCGGCGAGCGACGCGGCGAGTTTTTCTAACGCCGCATCGCCACCAGTGGCATCTTCACTGATGCTCGTCGCAAGACGTTTGAGCCAAGCCAGTCGACCAAGTCCACTGAGTCGGTGGCCGAGCGCGGCAGCGCCACCCATACCGCGTGCGGCAGCGCGGGAGGCAAACGCATTGCCGGCGCTCGACACGCGGTCGCTCAGGCGTTGCACGCTTTGTTCGATCAGTTCACGGAGGCGGTCGTGTTCGTCGAAACGTTGCTCGCGCAAAGTTTCGACGATGAGGTCGGTGAATTCGCGGTGGCGACTGCCAAGGCCTTTGACTTCGATGAATAAAAGTCCGTGCAGATGCGCCAAGTCATCGATGTCCGCCGATAAATCAGTCCATGCAGAAAGTCCGCCGCAGCGCGCATTGAGCTCTGCTGCGCGCGCCGCGTAGTCGCGCTTGCCGATACCTAAACTTCCGATGGTTTGCGCCAGCAGTGGTAATAAATCTAATTCGTGATCGTTCAATTGCGGGAGCGGCATGGCGACCACGTGATGCAAAATCCCATTGGTTCCGGCGGTGAAAACCGTCAATCCCTGGTAATCGGCCCCCACCGGAAAACGACGTTCCGTCGGGACATCAGTGAGCATCAGATCTGGTAAAACGGAAGGATCGTCAACGCTCGCTTGGCGAGTGGTCAATTCCTGCGCGCGCGTGGCCAGTTGCTCGCGACCGGCGGTATCGAGCGCGGCGAGGTCACGTTCCACCTGCTGACGTTCGAGTTGTTGCGCACGGTTATGAAATTCGTGATCGGGACGTGCGAGGAGCAAGGCTCGTTGGCGATGATCGAGTAAACGGCGGCGAATTTCTCCCTGAATAAATCCTGGCGTGGCAGCGCGTTCACGCAGACGAGTAATGGCTTGCGATTGATCCAGGAACGGCAGGGGGTCGACGCCGTAATTCCACGGTGAAAGCAGGCGAAAACAGAGCTCTAAACCATACGGATAATGATCGCCGCTGATTTCACGGCGGGCGAGTTCGAGCTGATGCAGCGCGGCGTCCAGCTCAGCTTGCGGCAC
>JANMYZ010000487.1:0-11107 GCA_031382605.1 Planctomycetota bacterium
GATTTGGATTTGGCACAGCGAATGGTCCGACTCGACGTCGCGCTCGGTCTCTTGCCGGATCATCAACGAATGTTGTTGGAGCAGCATTTTCGCGGCCTGGTCGAACTCGATGAACTCGCCAAAAGCATGCATGTGCAACGCGATGAGGTTGAGCGATTGCTCGACGAGGCGCTTATCGCTCTTGATCGGGTGCTTACGGAAGCGTCATGAATTTGCGCCGTTACGTCCGGATGGCGCTGTTCGCTCTCGCGTTGCCGATGGCGGCTGTCGAAGGCGACGACCCGGTTATCACCGCTGCGCAAAAGGCTTTGGCAGCGGGACAGCCGCTCGCGGCTCTGCAAGTTTTGCGCGAACATACGCAGCAGGATCAGCGCGGATTGGTCCGCCTCATTCAGGCGCGGGCGTGGGTCGTGCTCGGTCGTTATCAAGAGGCTCAGCAGTGTCTGGGAATTCAGACGATGGAGCACTTGAAGGCGTGGCCTGAGCGCTTGCGCGGAGCCGTTGCGGCGGTGATGGGCGACATCGTTCTTGCGAGTGGCGACAGCGCAGCGGCTCGGCCATGGCTTGAACAAGCCTTGCGTGCGCCAAGCGACGGCATGGAAATCGACCGGACGCTGGTTTTACTAGCGGAATGTTGTGAAAGCATTGGCGATCACGCGGTTGCTCAGCGCTGTGCACATATGGTTTGGCGTGATTGGAGCCGCAGCCCGTATCGCGCGCGCGCCGGCCTGCTGGAAGCGCGTTTATGTGCTGACACCAAACCGGATCAGGCGCGCGCGTTATTAGCGGGCGTGCGCTCACTCGATGCGGTGGAACCAGGCACACGGATGGTTGCCGCAGAATTGTTGTGCCGACTGTTGTTGGTGTCCAAACCTGGGCAGGCGCTGGTGGTGGCAGAGCAGGAAATGCGGCGTTTGCCGCTGGTTGGCCGTTTGCCACTCTATCGTGCGCTGGCTTTGGTGGCGTTGGATCCGCTTGAAGGACAGAGCGCAATTGAGCAGCTTGATCCAACGCTGATCAACGATCCTGCGGCGCAATCCGCGCTTTTACGCGTCCGTAGTCTTCCTTCACTTTCGGCACTTTCTGCACATAGCGCTCCGCAGGACCTTGCCCTGCGGATTGAACGCGCCCGAGTTGAATGGGAATTAGGGCGACCGCAGCAGGCCTGTGCCATGCTTGAGCCGTTGGCCGCCACTGAACCAGCGGCATTGATTCTTCTCGCTGCGATGAGCGATGTGCCTCTCGATGCGTGGTTGGCCGCGCCGGCGATGGCCGATGTGAATGCTCGCGTGGCGGTCGCGATCGCTTTGTCTCGTCGAGGTGATCACGTTCGCGCATGGCCGATATTTTTACCGCTAATTGCGCAGCAAAGTCCGTCAATTTCTGCGGTTTCGCAAGCGAGTATCTGGTACTGGGCGGCGCAATCGGCCCAGCAACGTGCGCCCGAACAAGTGGCGAATCTGGTTGGACGGATTTTGGCGCTCACCGATATCGGCGTAGAAACAGGGATAACCTGGGCGAATGAAGCTCAGCAACGCGAGCGTGCTCGGGCGCCATCAACATCTGTACGCGAGGCTTGGGAACGCGCAGCGTTGGCCTTGCCGCCAGAACACCCTTGGCAAGCGCTTGCCACGGTAAATGCCGTGCGTCCGTTGCTCGAAACGGGCCAGGAATTAGAAAAAGCGATGCGCTTGCTGGAACAAGTGTCGGGACTGGCGATGACCGCAGACCAACAACGGTGTCGTTTTCTGCTGGCACAAACCTACGAACGCCTGAATCACCCAGCCCAGGCGCTGCAAGTGGTCGGTGAATTGCGTCAGCATGCCAACGCAGATCAGCTGGAAAAACTTGATCGCATGGCCATTCGACTCGGTCAAGCCACGACGACCAGTCCGCTTTCCCCTTCGACCTCTCCCCCCACGTCAGAAGCGCTGCGGCGAGCGCTTGATGCGGAGAATTGACTAGCCGGCAGCTGGCCTTTGACAGCCCAAGTCTGAGCACATATGGTCCCGCCTAGCCTTCCTGAACGAGGAGCAGATAGTGTCCATTTACCAGATCACCACAGAAACTAATAACTGCGTGATCTCTTTTATTTTGGCGCATTTTTCTACTGAGTTGAACGCAAGTTCGATCACCGTTGGCGCAGACCGTCAGGCAACCGCTCCATGATTCTTATTAACCTCCTGCCCCCAGAGTTGCGTAAGCGTCAGGGCGGCGTCAGCCCAATGTTCTTGAGTGTCGTTGCTGGCGGTGGCAGTTGTGTCCTGCTGTTGTTGCTGTGGCTTTATATTTTGTTGGTTCGTATTCCTAATGCTGATCGGGTCTTTGCTGCCAAAGAAGTCGAACTCGCTGACAAGACGGTCCAAGCTGCCGAAGTCCTGAAAATCGAAGCCCAGATTACGGAAGCCAAAGAGCGCCATGAACAAATTGTTGGCATGATGAATAAGAAGGTTTATTGGGCTCGAACCATTGATGAATTTGCCACTTTGTTGAACGGACCTTTCACCGTGCAAAATTTCGACGTGCGCTGTTTGGAGCTTACCATCAGCGAGTCATCGGCCTTACCTGGCAATCGTCGTGGCGCAGCGGAAGCCGCCAGTGTGGTTTTTAATGTGAATTGGAAATACAAGCTCTTGGGTAAAGAATTCGTTCGTAATGGTGACTACATCAAGTCCTTCTTCGATACGATCGGCAAGAGCAAGTTCTGGTCAGAGCAAGGCTTCGCAGAAAAGCCGGAAAAGAGCTATCTCGGCGACCAGCCGCGTATGCGTAAGGAAATTCAGCGAGTGGTTATTGAGGGAAATCTTGAATGGCAGCGGGTCAAAACAGTGGTTGACCCCAAGGCGAGGAAATAACCATGGCCATCCGTAGCTTTAACGACCTGAATAAAAAGCAGCAATTGGCCGTCTTTATTGGATTTCCGGCGTTGATTGCCATTGTTTTGATCACCTTGATATATCGCTCGCTCGGGGTTTTGGGGCATGATCCCGAGGATCGTCTTCCGGGTTTCATGCATCGCTCGTTGCCCGGCAATAAGTGGGAACTGATCCAAGCCAAGAACGTTGAGATTACGGCTAAGGATGTGATTATTGCGCGTGGACCAGCTAGAATTATTGAGCTCAAGGGTCTTGAGGCGGACATCAAGTCGGGGCGTGATCGCTTGCCATTAGACTCAGAGAAGACCGAGATGCGTTTATTGATCGATAAATTGGCGCGCGATATTCCGAGTGACATTGGTTCGGTGCAGGTTCGGTCGGTTCGGATTAACGAGGGTTCGTCCGCCGCAACGCGAGCTGGTGCCCGTTCTGGCGGAAACAAGCCAGAACAGGTCGTCTATCAAACCGAGTTGTCTGGCGACCTAAACGGCATTATCAAATATATTGATATGATTGAGAAAAACCCACGCTTTATGCTGGTGAATTCCCTGTCGCTCAAGCCAGGTGGGTTGAGCACGGATGAAGAGAAACGTACGGTTTTTCGTCCGCATGAAGTGAAGATGAATATCATCACCTATGTCTACAATCCGAGCGGGAGCGTGGACAAATGATCCGTATTTCGCGCTTTTGCCTCTCGGCTTTGTTCTTCTTGGCCTTGGTCTCGTCGATAGCTGGCGACCTTACTGGTGGCGATGCCCCTGTTCAGGTGTCTCAGCCAGAAAAGGCTGATAGCAAGCCGAGTGTGAAGAAAGCCGACCCTTTTGATCAGCTGACCATCGAAGAAAAATGGATTTTTGAGCCGTCAGATCAGCGCCTGGATATTTTTTATGACCTGGAAGTGATGTTGGCCAGTCAGCTTGGCGAAACAGGGTCCGGACAGAAGTTGGACCAAGCGACGCGTGTTCCGGCTGATGAAATCGAAGCGCTGCGTGAATGGGCGAAGGGTGAGCTCAATAGGGCTGAATCTTTTATCTTTGAACGAAAATGGGACGAGGCGATCAAGGTTACCGAGGCAGGCATCAAGAAGCTCCAGCCGCGGGTAGGGGATGATTCGACCATCTTTCAAATCACGGATAAAATGAAGCGTTACAAGGTTCAGGCAGAAGAAGCGAAGATCTTCGAAGAGGCGCAGAGTAAATTTGATGCACTGGGCCTGCGTGTTGAAGGTATTCTGTGGTCTCCAACGGGCAGCTTGGCTGTCATTAGCGGTGAGCCACGCGCACGAGCAATCAATGAGCGCGTCAAAGATTGCGTGATTATCAATATCGATACCAATCGAGTCGACTTTCTCTTTCATTACAATCGTCGCCGTTTCGAGTTCCAACGCTATGTCGGTGAGGACGCGACGTCGAAAAAACCTGGGCAAACCAAATAGTGAGCCTGCACATGCACCTGCGCCACCTCGTGATTTCTAGTCTTGCAGCCCTGACCATTGGGGCTCCAGGGACGTCTATTTTTGCGGGAGATGCTCCCAATAGCGGTCCGCTAGATACAACCCAGCTCATTACGCTAGAGACGAGCGATAAGCCGTTGGAGACCGTTCTCCAGTGGATTAGTCGTCGTTCTGGTGTGAACATCGTTTGTAACGAAGCTGATCAACCGCGCATCACCCTGCGTTTGGTGAATGTCACATGGAGGGAGGCGGTAGAACAAATCGCTGCGCGCTATGAATTGGTGATTGAGCGCAAGAGTGATCGTGTCTGGCAGTTGACTCGTCCCCCAAAAGTGCGGATGGAGTTTCAGGATGCGCGTTTGACGGTCGTCTTGGAGGCTCTCGCGCGCCAGGCAAACGTGAATATCGTGATCAGTGATGATATTGATGCGAATCGTCGTTTGACCATGACCCTTAATGGCGTTCCCTGGAGGGAAGCGTTGGATGTGATTGTTCGTGCGACTGGATATGCGTGGATTGAGCAAGATTATCAGATTATTCGCGTCGTATCTCAGGACAAACTTGAGAAAGACCTGCGCACCAAGATCTTTCATCTTAATTATACCAACGCCAAAGATCTGTCCGCCGTGGTCGGGGCAGATGGTATAAAAAGCAAAGATGGTAAGGTTATTGTCGATTTGCGTTCCAATAGTTTGATTATCACTGACACCCCGGTCGCCCTTGAGTCGATTACCCGTATCATTAATACGCTTGATGGTCGTACGCGTGAAGTGCAGCTGGAATTGAAGTTTGTCGAGTTCACCAATAGTGACGCGCAAAAAATCGGTTTCGATCCGATTAATACATCATTTAACGTGAAGGGAATTGGACAAGTTGCCCCTTCGTTTACCCCATTCAATGATATTTTTGGTGGTGGTGTCAATTTTAATACCACGAATCCGTCGCCGTCGAACTCGGGTAATTTCAGTGCGACTTTCGCCTTTGAGGCATTAACTACGTTGAGCAGTGCAGAAGTACTGCAGGCGCCGCAGGTGCTGACGTTGGATAATACTCCAGCACTTATTCGCATTGGCCGAGAAATTCACTATTCTGAAACCACTATCACGCAGAACCCCAATGGTAGTGGCTCGCTCATTACATTGAAAGAAGCATCCTCAAGTCCGGTGAAAGATGGTATTACCATCGAGCTGACTCCGCAAATTACCAGCGATGGTTATGTCTCGATTAAGCTTAAAGCGGTCAATGAAAGGGCTGATCTGATCCAGTTCACCAATGGTCAGGCGCCTAATTCCCCAAATTTCGCAGCTATTGAATTGCCGACGAAGAACACCACGGAATTGGCTACGTCAATAATGATTGCTGATGGTAAGACGGGTGTGATCGGCGGCATCCTGACGAATCAGAGTAAGGATGAAACTCGTCAAGTGCCTCTACTCGGTACTCTGCCTGGGCTTGGCTGGTTATTTAAGAAGCGCAGTGAAAGCATTGAACAAAAAAATCTGACGATCTTTGTAACCCCGCGCATTATTCAAATGTCGGACAACAGCGACTATGAGGAAGCTCGACTTCGTTTGCGCGAGCGCCTCTCTGGTCTCAACTTGCGTCCCAAGGCCGAGCCAGAACAGAATCGGCCGATCAGCGAACCGTAAAGCGCCAACGACGTCATCGAGGTGAAGTGATTGGCAGGCCATACGGCCTGCCAACGTCGTTTTGGGCCATCGTACTTTGGCAAATGAGGCGATATCTTTTGTTTGTCCTCACGGAGAGATGTCTTCGTGTTGGAAGTGGTTGGGGCAAGTCGTGATGGAAGCTTGTGTTGCACGGCATGTTCATAGCGTGGGAATATCATCCGACTGCGTGTGAGCGCCGCCCTTCAGGGTTGAGTGCCCGTAGTCCCACCGGCGACCGGTTATTATCGGACGTCATCACGATTTGGATCATCACAATGGGTTCTCATATATTGATGAATGTTCTCGACGAGCAAGAGATGCGCGTTGGGGTCATTCGCGACGGTCGTCTCGAAGCGCTTATTCATGAGCGTATTGGTGAGGGGCAGCATCTTGGCAATATCTACAAAGCTCGGGTAGCGAACGTCGAACCCAGTCTTGATGCGGCCTTTTTGGATTTGGGGGCCGGTAAAAACGGCTTCATTCATATCGATGAGGTGATCCACGATAAAGGGCGCAATGCTCGGATTGAGCAGGCGCTGCAACCAGGTCAAGAGATCATGGTTCAAATTACCAAAGAATCGATCAAGGATAAAGGTCCATGCGTCAGCATGTACGTTTCTTTGCCTGGTCGTTATTTGGTGATGATGAACAGCGATCAGGCCAAGGGCGTGTCCAAACGCATTGAAGATCAAGTCGTGCGTAAGCGTTTGAAGAATTTGCTCGCTAGCTTCGAGTTGCCAGCAGGCATGGGATTTATTGTTCGTACCGCGTCGGCGGATCGCAGCGAAGCCGATATCCGTTTCGATTACGAGTTCCTCAAGCGTTTGTGGGCAGAGGTCCAAGCGCTGACGAGCCGCGTGCGTGCTCCGTTCTGCTTGTATCAAGAAGCCGACGTGGTCGTTCGTACCCTGCGCGATGTCGCCAGTACGGATGCACAGGCAATTATTATCGACCAGGAAAAACTCTATGATGAGGCGCGGGCTTTTGCCCAGGTCTTCATGCCAGAGATTTGTGATCGCATTCAATTTCATCGGGAAGAACTGCCGCTTTTCACCTATTATGGTTTAGAAGAACGGATCGGAACGATCTACGATCGGAAGGTCCAACTGGCCTCTGGTGGGACGATTGTTATCGAGCAAACCGAGGCATTGGTCTCCATCGACGTGAACAGCGCGCGCAATCGCGATGCTGGCGATGTCGAAACCACCGCGCTGATGACCAATTTAGAGGCCGCGCAGGGGATCGCTCAGCAATTGGTCCTGCGTGATCTGGGTGGCCTGATCATCATCGACTTTATCGACATGGAGGACCGAGATCACCAAAAGCTGGTGCAGTTGGCTTTGCGTCGTGCACTGGCGGGCGACAAAGCGAAAATTCAGATTTCGCCAATGTCGCGTTTCGGCTTGGTGGAGATGACCCGTCAGCGCACTCGTCCAAGTCATAAATTGGTGGCGTCGAGTGAATGCCCGTACTGTGTTGGAACTGGCTCTATCAAGACTGCAGAAAGTTTTGAAATTGATTGTATGCGTGCAATTCGCCAAGCATTGTCGACGCGTAATATCACTCGTTTGGAAGTAGTGGTGCCGCAGGATCTGGCGGTGACGGTGTTGAATTCACGTCATCGGGAATTAGCTGGCTTAGAGGAACGTTACGATTGTCGTATTTTATTTACCGCTGACGGGTTGATGAAGGCGCGCGAGTTCCGTTTGCTGCCTACGGCACGCAAAGGCGAGCGTCGTGAACGCACCGAGAAGCCGGTCCGCCCAAGCTTATTGGCGCCGCTGATGGTGGAGCAGGCCAAGGCCCTGGCGCTAGCGAAAGAGGTCGCGGCAATGAAGCCCGACGATCTTGAACGCGAATTGGAGCAAGGTGTTCCGAGCGTCGTTGTCCCAGTCGTGCAAGCCCCGGTGGTACCGCCGCCTGTGGCGGTGCGCGCTGCGCCATCTTTGTGGGAAGAAGCCGCGGCCTTGCGTCGACTGTTGTTTAGCCCAAATGTGGCCGTGGCCGTGATCGTTCCCGCACCTTCTCAGAGCCGTACCAGCCGAGACCTTGCGCGCCCCGACTCGGCCGCTAGGGTCCCACGCCGTTCACATGGGCATCGCCGTCGTTGAAGGCTGCCCCGTCCCGTCCCGCATAGCTGACCGTTTCAGGAGTTTTACATGTACGCCGTCATCCAAGATCGCAGCCATCAATACCGCGCTTCCGCCGGAGATCGCCTGACTATCGACCGTAATCAAGCCGAAGTCGGCGCCATGGTTGAAATGCCAGTGCTGTTACTCGCAAGTGATACCGGCATTAAAATCGGTGCACCGTTTGTTGCGGGCGCTAAGGCTGTGCTCAAGGTCGTTGAACACAAACGCGGCGACAAGATCATCATCGGCAAATACAAGCGCCGCAAACACAGCCTTCGTCGCCGTGGTTTCCGCGCCGAACAGACGGTCGTTCAAGTGGTTTCGATCAGCGGTTGATGCACCGTTAGTCGTATTCGTTGTTCGTATCTGGAATACCGCCATGGTCATCAAGACTGTGGCGGTTGTCGTTGATAGCCACGGTCAAACGCTCATGTAGCGCAGGATCAGCGGCGAGAGCGATGAGATCACTCGGTCAGCAGGTTTCTACACCATACCATCTCTCCATTTCCTGTCGTGGTCGTCGAGAATTCCATCCGTGACCCCATCGTCATGAATGGAATAACAAGAATGACGCAACGGAAATTGGTACGAAAAAGAAAGACTATTTATGCTTCAATTTCATACGCGTGCACTTGGATTTTTTACGACACGTTGGTCGCTGACGTTGGTTTTGGGCTGGGCATGTATGGCGTCACCCGCTGTTGAAATGCGTACTTTTGATGCCGTCTCGCCGATAAACGGTTATTTTTTTCCAGTTCTTTATGTGCCGCCGACCAAAATTGGTAACGATGTGACAAAGGACGCTGGTTTGGCGGACATGGGTAGTGATGACGACGGGTGTCGGCATAGTTCGGGCGCGACCGAATATGATTATTACATCGCCACTGACCCACGCAGTTATTTCAGCGCGTTAGTTGCGGAATGGGATGATAAGGACGGTCGCTTTCGTTCGCCGGTGACTGCGGAATTTCGCGCGTGGGTTGACAAAGAGTTTAACGGCGACTTGAAGATCGATATCAATAAATTATTCCAGAATGCAACGAGTCTCGCTAAGCAGCGTGGGGGGGCGCCACCTGACCGTGCGACGTTTGTTATACCTCAGGGCAGTATTCCGATCGAACGTAAGTATGAGTATGCGTACCAGTGTTACGAGAAACGCGGCGCGCGTCCGGCGGTGTTGGCAAAAGTCGCTTTAATGGGCGCTTGGTCATTACGTTGTGGGGCAAATTTATCGGTGGCTCACCCTTCGCTTGCTGGCGGGTATAATGAGGTCAATGATAAAGTTGCCCGGAGGGTCAAAGATGGCGAAAAATTCTCGATTGCGAAGTGGCTGCCAATTTACCGCTCAATTTTTGAAGATGAACGACTCACCGACGAGGGCTACTTTATTGCCGGTATGACGGCTCTGGGCTTTGAATTGCGCGATGGCAATCTCGCTCATTGGGATAAAATCATCGAGAGTCTTAACGAGCGACTTAAAGATGTTAAAGATGGTGAGGTTATGCGTGGCTTAATACGTAACCGTATGAGCATGAAGCGTGATTACCTGAAGTTTCTTAAGCGCTCAGTTGATAAATTTATAGTTGCGATCGCCAGTGAGGAATTTCCGCGTATTAAGTTGCCTGAGACCATGTTGGTGGTCGCAGAAAGTTTGCGCCGTCAAGCTGCAATCGGCACGCCAGGCGGAGAGGTATCGGCTGTGCGCGCGATGGATTGGTACTTGGCGATCAGTAAAATGCCTGAAACGCAACCGACTTTACGTGCCGAGATGCGCGCGCAGGGCAAAGCTCCGTCACCTGATGCACCGTATGCGGTCCAACTCGGCTGGGTTGCTGATCGTCAGATTGAAAACCTTACGAAGGTCGGCGTGGTTCACCCTGGGACCATCGCTGGCTATGATAAAGCGCTGCTGACAGCAATCGTATTTGATGGCTTGGGTACATCCGAATACCTCAACCCTGGTTGGAAGCCAATGGTCGGTGGCAACCAAATCGATTGTGCAACGCTTCTTAATCAGATTGGTATGGCGGCAATGGAATCGGCCTTTCGTTATGAAACGTGGCCAACCAGCTTGGGGCAAATGTGGGAGCTCGGAGTGATTCATGACCGCAATTACATTAATCGCTTTTACTGCCCAGTGACTGGCAAGCCGTTTCTCTATACGCAATTGCCAGGAAATATCACGACGACGGCTCCGGCGACGGTTATCTTGGTGACGTCAGAACCAGTGCCGACGAATCAAGGCCCGCGTTTCGGTATTTTCCTGGCGAATAAGTCATTGGCTTGGAGCGCTCAACCGGTGAAACCCGGCGAAGTCTATAAGCCCTAATTATGCGTCTGAGCGAGATCGTTGGTCACGGCGGTGTTCCACGGTTGATGGTGCGATTGATCGTTCGTCAGCGCTTACCGCATGCGTTGATTTTAGAGGGCATCGCCGGCAGTGGCCGTCGCACGTTGGCGCGCGCTCTGGCGCAAGCGTTGTTGTGTACTGCTCCTGATCACGGTGATGCGTGTGGCCAATGTGCTTCATGCCAGGTGATGGTGGCTGGCACGCATCCGGATTGCGTTGAATTGCCACACGACAGCACCACGGCAGATTTACCGCTCGACCTAGTTCGCGAAGCCGTGGTAGAAGCGGCTTTTACCAGTCCGCTGATGGGTTCAGCAAAAGTTTTTATCCTGCCTGGCATTGAACGTTTAGCGACGGCGGCGGCGAACACGTTGCTGAAAGTTTTAGAGGAACCGCCGCGCGGCACCTATCTGATCATGACCACCACCAGTGCGGCGAGTGTTTTATCGACCATTCGATCGCGTGCGCAGCTGTATCGTCTGCCACCGTTGTCGACGGCTCAGATAGAGCATATTTTGCAACGTCAGGGAATGTCAGCGGACGAAGCGGCTCGCTTGTCTGTGGTTGCCCAGGGATCACTTCGCGGACTGGATGATCTTTCAGCGGCGATCCCTTTTGAGCCACTC
>JANMYZ010000495.1:0-4458 GCA_031382605.1 Planctomycetota bacterium
TGATCGATGTCGGCAGCTTGCTGCGACTGACGATATCGGATTTCTTATACGTGGTCTTGGTGCCGCCAACGGCTTTGAGGGTCAATTCGGTATCAGTTTCTGCGACGACGAGGCCCATTCCCATGTCTTCGTTTTCGAGAGTGATCATGAGCATGTCAAAACCGGGTTCGATGACTTTGCTGGGATAAAGAATGGCCTCGATGACCAATTCCTTAGTTTTGCGCGTGCCAATATCAGAAAGATTTGGTCCGAAATCGATGCCGGTGCCGTTGATCTGGTGACAAGTTCCGCACAGGGTGGTAAAAGTGGCTTGACCTTTAGCCGCGTCGCCGGCCTGTTTGGCCAATTCCGCTGGAGCTGGATAGGCCTTGCTGTCTTTATCCATCACTGGGGCGTCGGCGGCAGTGATGGACGAGCTCATAAATGCGGCGGCGGTCAGAGCAGCAAGAATTGACGAAAGGCGCATGCGATTTCCTCAGGGGTTGGAGTTCAGCAAGGTGATGCGAAGCCGGACTTGTTCAAGTCCGGCTTTGCCCAGTCGAACGTGCTATTCGTTAGCTGGTCGGAGTGAATGCCGTAAGCGGCGATTAGCGCCCGTTGCCAAAGCGTTGCCGTTGACCGTCGGAGCGACCTGGTGGGCGTCCGCCGCCGCTTCCGCCGCGTCCATTCCCACCTGGGCGTCCGCCTCCGCGACCTCCGCCTCCGCCTCCGCCTCCGCCTCCGCCTCCGCCATTTCCGCCGCGTCCACCGCCTCCGCCTCCGCCGCCACCGAAGGTTCGTGGACGATCATCGTGCGCGCCGCGTGGTGGTGGTGGGACATTTTTGAACGGGTGATCGCCTTCAGCAACGGGCTTGCGGATGAGGCGTTCGATCGCGCGCAGATCGGAGCGTTCATCTTGATCGCAGAGACTGACGGCGATGCCGGAAGCGCCCGCGCGGCCGGTGCGGCCGATGCGATGAACGTAGGTTTCTGGTTCATGTGGGACATCGAAGTTCACCACGTGGGTGATAGCGTCGATGTCGATCCCGCGCGCGGCGATGTCGCTGGCGACCAGTAAGCGAATGCCGCCGTCGCGGAATGATTCGAGCGCACGGACGCGGGCGTTTTGACTTTTGTTGCCGTGAATGGCTGCCGCTTTATGACCGGCTTGTTCCAACCAGGTGACGACTTTATCGGCGCCGTGTTTGGTGCGGGTGAAGACCAGCACTTTATTCCACGCCGCGTCGCTCAACAGATGTTTCAGCAAGGCGGGTTTATGCCCACGATGGACGTGGTACACCAACTGCTCAACGGTTTCGGCGGCAGAGGAAACTACGGCAACTTCCACCGTCGCGTGATCGTGCAGCAGACCATGAGCCAAATCGCGAATTTCTTTCGGCATGGTTGCCGAGAAAAATAACGTCTGACGTCGTTGCGGAACCTTGGTGACGATCTTGCGAATGTCGTGGATAAAACCCATGTCGAGCATGCGGTCAGCTTCATCAAGTACGAATACTTCAAGTTGGCGCAAATCGACGAATCCCTGATTCATCAAATCAAGCAGGCGTCCAGGGCAGGCGATCACGATGTCGATGCCGCGTTTGAGTGCGTCTTCTTGCGGGCGCTGGCCAACTCCACCGAAAATCACGGTGTGCCGGATGCCGCTAAAACGTCCGTAGGTGGCGAAACTATCGCCGATCTGCAACGCCAATTCGCGCGTTGGCGTCAGCACTAAGCAACGGATCTGACGACGAGCGCCGTGCGGCAGAACCTGTGGCCGACTGGCCATTAAACGTTCAAGGATTGGCAGCGCGAAGGCGGCGGTTTTGCCGGTGCCGGTTTGCGCGACGCCTAATAAGTCGCGGCCCGTGACGATAATGGGAATGGCACGAACCTGAATTGGCGTCGGCGTGACATAACCAGTCTCGACGATCGCGCGCTGTAAAGGTTCAGAAAGTGGGAGATCGCTGAATTGCATGGGAATCCTTCGCCTGTGGGAGGTGCGCTCCCGAAAGGCGAAAGCCAGTGTGAGCGCGATTGGTGGATAAAAGATGAAAAAGAAAAAGGTGGAGAAAAAAACGACAAAAAACAACCCCGGCAGGTGTCACCAGCCGGGGCTGAAGTTCGGTCTTTATTGGAGGCGCCGCCCGGGTTCGAACCGGGGTACACGGATTTGCAATCCGCTGCGTAGCCTCTCCGCCACGGCGCCGGGTACCGCCCTACGAGAGGGCGGCGATGACCTAAGCTTTGACGGCCACTTTAGCAGCGGCCTTCACTTTGAACGGCTTGACGACTAAGCCTTTTTTGATCGCGGAGGTACTGACCCACACGCGCTTCACTTCGCCGTCAACCAAGATGCGCAGCTTTTTGAGGTTGGCTTTCACCTTCCGCTTGGTGCGGCCTTTGATCTTGTTACCCACGCCGCCGTCGCGACGTGCGCCCTTTTCAGCGCGGATCCAACCGGTGGTAGTTTTTTTGCCAGTGAAGATGCAGGCGTGAGCCATTGGAAACCTCGAAGAATGCGGGCTTTGGATGAAGGGCGCGAAGCATAGGACGGGATCGACCGGGTCAAGATCGGCCTTCATGTTTCTAATGTCCGATGTCCGATGTCCGATGTCCGATGTCGTCGTTGGCTAGGTTTTTTGATTTTGCATGAGGCTAAATAGTCATTCGACATTCGCGCTCGCCGTTGACCCACGTCCGAAAGACATCGGACATCGGACATCGGACATCGGACATACGACATCAATACAGAAACATCGCGTCGCCGTAGCTGAAGAAGCGGTAGCGTTGTTCGACTGAGGTACGATAGAGCTCGTGCAGGCGGTCGACTCCGGTGAAACAGGCGACCAGCATCAACAGCGATGAGCGCGGTAAATGAAAGTTGGTCATCAAGGCGTCGACCACCGTTGGCTTACGGGGCGGGTACATGAACAACGAGGTCCAGCCAGCGTAGGGGGCGAAACCGCCGGCTTGAGCGGATGCCGTTTCCAGCGTCCGCACGACGGTGGTGCCGATGGCGATGACGCGTCCGCCACGTGCTCGGCAAGCGATGATGGCTTCGACGGTGGCTAACGGGCAAGCGCAGTGTTCGGCGTGGATGCGGAAATCTTCGACGTGTTCGGTATCGACGGGTTTGAAGGTGCCGGGTCCGATAGCCAGGTCGACATGGGTGGTGGCCACTCCAAGCGCGGCGATGCGTTCCAACAGCGGCCGCGTTAAGTGCAAGCTTGCGGTGGGCGCTGCGACGGAACCTGGAGAATCTCCGAACACGGTCTGATAACGTTCACGATCATCAGCGCGATCGGCGCGACGAATATATGGCGGCAAGGGAATGTGACCGATGCGATCTGCCAATGCCAAGACGGATGTACCGAGAGGAAATGCTAAAACGCGCTCGCCGTCAGCGTGACAGGCGGTGACTTCAGCGCGCACGTCATCAAGGGTAATGGCGGAACCAATGCGCACTTTACCACGAATCAAACAGCGCCAGTGCGGGCGATTATCCGACTGAGTTTGTTCAGGTGGCTCAGGATGAATCAGCAACACTTCAACTTCGCCGCCACTCTCTTTACGTCCAAAAAGACGCGCCGGAATCACCCGCGTGCGATTGAGCACCAGCAAATCACCCGAGCGTAAATAAGACGGTAAATCGCGGACGTTTCGATGTTCAGGCTCACCAGCATGTCGCCCCGCGACGAGGAGCCGGGCCGCATCGCGCGGCTCAAACGGTTCTTGAGCAATCAGCTCCGGCGGCAGAACGTAATCGAAGAGGGCGGTGTCCATAGAATCTAAACGCAGTCGTAGAAACAAGAGATAGAAGAAGACCACAGCAGATAGAAAAATATTAACCACAGAGGGCACAGAGAGCACAGAGGAATACCATTTGGGTTTCTCTGTGCCCTCTGTGCCCTCTGTGGTTGAGTACTCTTCATTGCGAGTCTTTCATTTTAGTTCCAGCTCCGGCACAATGAAAAATCACCCCATCTGCGCCATCATCGCGGGCTTGTAACTCGCGTCGGCGGCGAGTGCGCGGCCAAACCACGATTTTGCTCCGGTTTCGTTACTGCGTGCGCGTTCGGCGATGCCGCGATAAAAAGCGATCTCGGCGCGTTGACGGGCGGATAAACGCGAATCTACAGCAGCGCGTTCGAGCATTTCGATGCCACGATTCGGATCATCGCCATTTCGAAAAGCCATCATGGTATGGAACTGACCGTGTTGCAGCAGCGCTGGACCATAACCCGCATCGAGGGCCAGAGCGTGTTCGACGGCGGTGCGGGCAGCGGCGAAACAATCGCCTTTTTCCAGCACCGATGCGATGCCCCGACTGGCGCCAATCATCGTCGCAGCGAGCAGGGTCCAGGCGCCCGGATCGTTTGGCAGAGCTGCTGTTGCGGCTTCGGCCCAAGCGACTGCCTGACCGGCGTCGCCGCCTTCATTGGCTTGTGCGGCAGCCTCTTCAAAGGCGTTCAGAT
>JANMYZ010000510.1:0-13372 GCA_031382605.1 Planctomycetota bacterium
CCCTACTGCCCGAAGATGACCAGGGACTATTCGAGAAAACTGAAAAATCCTTGGAGGAACTCAAAACCGTTGGGTCTGCTGACCAAACGCCATGGGGCAAAGACATCTTGGCGCAGCTCGATCAAGAGGTCACATTGGACTTCCAAGACACACGTTTAGAACACGTCGTCGGTTTTCTCCAACAAACCGCTAAAATAAACTTACTGCTCGACCCAAAGGTACTCACTGACCAAAGCCTGGCGGTGACGATGAGAGTCGAAGCCATGAAACTCGGCTTCGTCCTAAATCACATCATGCGATTAACCAATTTACGCTACGTGATTATTGATCAGGCGGCGTTTATCACACGCCTGCCCGAAGATGACCAAGGGTTATTTGAGAAAACTGAAAAATCCTTAGCGAAGGCTAAAGTCGTTGGAGCTGCTGACCAAACACCATGGGGCAAAGACATCTTGCAGAAGCTCGATCAGGAGGTCACGTTGAACTTCGAAGTCACACGTTTAGAAGAGGTGGTCTTTTTTATCAGAAAAGCCACTGGAATAACATTACTGCTCGACCCGAAGGTACTCACTGACCAAAGCCCGACGGTGACCATGAGAGTCAAAGCCATGAAACTACGCTTCGTCCTAAATCACATCATGCGATTAGTGAACTTACGCTACCAATTGCGAAATGAAGCTCTCTTCATCACCACGCCTGAAACCCAGAAACAGACACAAGCCATTCAACTAAAACCCGAAGTGATAGCCCGGGACGAGGTCCCCCAGATGATAAAACTTAGGGTCGAAGGCATGCGAGCGGAAAATGCAGTGGGGTGGATCAGTCAAGGAAGCGGCATTCCCATCCGCGTAGACCCCAAGCTACAAGAACAACGTTTAACGTTTGATTTTGAAGATATAGAACTAGCCGATGTTTTGGAATTCCTTGCGCAGTCGATGAATGCCGAGGTTAAGAAGACTGAAGAAGATGGCGGTGGTTATTTGCTGACGCCTAAGGTTCCCGCTGCCGATCGAAAGCCAGCGTTGCCCCCAGCAGCGCAATAATGTGAGTCGGTTTTCACGTGCGCGCTCGTTCAACCTAGAAAACGGGCCACCGAATCATTCTACCGCTTGGCGATGGAAGTTTGAACGTCTGCTGCCATTTCAGATTAAACATTCGGCTTTATGCGGTTTTCTCTGCCGACATACATGACGTGAACCACGCGCGCACGGCGTCCAAATCATCACAGCGCAACAGACGAGTCCGATCTTCTTCCGCGCCGACAAAAAGCCCGCCAGCGCGGTAATAACGCACCAGTTGTTTGAGCTTGGCTAAACTACCGCGTCGGCCACGGACGGCTTCGACAGCGGCAGCGTAGCGCAGAGCAAAATCTGCGGCCTGGGCTCGCGTTGGGGGCGGGCCACCGGCTGCCTGAGAAAAAATCCAGGGATCGGCCAGCGCCGCTCGACCGATCATCACGCCATCACAGCCGGTTTCGCTGAGCAGACGACCCACGTCCGTCGGTTGCTCTACGCCACCGTTACCGATCAGCGGAATACGCCGAGCGTGACGATCACGTTCTTCACGCGCGATCGACAGCCATTCCCAGGTCGCCGGATGCGAGTACGGCTGACAACGCAGACGCGCATGAACGGACAACATGGCGGCGCCGGATTCAACCACTGCGGCAACGATTTCACGCAATCGATTAGGCGAATCGATGCCGACGCGAATTTTGGCCGACACTGGCAAATTCGTCGCATCAACCGCAGCGCGCACGATGCGCGCTAAGACCTCAGGTTTTCCCAGCAATGCTGAACCTGCACACTTATTAAAAACCACCGGCACTGGGCAGCCAAAGTTCAGATCAATCCACGGCGCGCCCACTCGCTCGGCTGCCGAAACGCTGGCCGGGATGTGAATTTCGTCAGCGGCCATGAACTGAACTCCGACCGGAGTATCGTCACGCGGTGGTCCCAAATAGCGGCGCACCACTTTGGCTGACATCGCTGACACTGAAATTCTGATAAACTCAGTAATAGCTCCGCCAACTCCGCCCAGGCCGATGACCATATCGCGGAACACCGAATCGGTGATGCCTTCCATGGGTGCAAGAAATACGGGATTGGGAAAACGCAGTGAACGGCCGCTACCGCAAATGGTCAGAGCCTGAGTGTGCTGATCGAGTAGGGAAACACCGGACATAGCCGCCATGCTGACGGCGGGGCAAGGTCACACCAGTCGTGGAATCCTGAAGGTTGCGGACACGTTAAAAAAATCTAGGAAGACCTCGCTCAACGGGATAAATACCGTCGGAACCGTCGACATAGGCTCACGGTTCGATGCTAAAATACGATTCCAGGTGAAGAATTTTCAGATTGGAAATCACGCGTGCATCCGGTTTCAACAACACGACCGGATTGGTGCCGCTGACATTAAACGCAAAATGCAGCTGCATCAGCCCTGCATAAAAAGTCGAGCTGACTCGCCCGCATTTGGTCATGTCCAAACGCACCTTGGCAAACGGGCCTGGATGCTTGCTCAAAATGCTGACGGCCCAGTCTTGATGCAAACTACCAACATCAAACTCGCGCTCGATGACGATGTTGAGCACGCCGTCGATGACCCGCGAGCTATATGGACGCAAAACGGAATCTGAACTCATCGCGCAAACCTCCTTGCCCTGGATGCAGCCAAAGCGATGTACGAAGGTACCTCCATTTTCATTGCCCGTCGAAGTTCGTTTCCCGATGTTCGACACGCCGCAACCGACGCCAGCTAACGACTTGCGCAACGGAGGTCGCCTCCTAGTGTCCCCGCTCCCACGAAAAAGGTGGGATTTGCACATGGCCTTGTAGCTCAGTTGGTAGAGCAGTGGATTGAAAATCCACGTGTCGCTGGTTCGACTCCGGCCAAGGCCACCATCCCACCCCGGTAACCCCGGGGTGTGTTTGTTTCTGGACATATGCATGTTGGTTTCAGGGCTAGCAACGGGTGCCCGGATGCCTCATTCAAAGACCCCACAAGACCACTGCTGAACTGATGACCTCGACCTGCGACGTAGCCGCTGTGGTTATGCTTTAATTGAGGTCGGCTCTGTCGGCTTCTGACATTCCGCGCAAACGCCGTACAATTCCATGCGGTGATGGCTGAGCGTGAAACCGTGCTCGCGAGCGACGGTCTCCTGCAATTCTTCAATCGCCACGTTGTGAAACTCAATGATTTTAGCACAGGCGGTGCACACGAAATGATCGTGGTGCTCTTTATTGACCTCGCATTCAAACGTTGCTGAGCCGGTGCCGAAATGACGTTTGGTCGCCACGCCCATTTCCACCAGCATATTCACCGTGCGATAGACCGTCGCGGCGCTGACGGTGCGGTCGATCAGGCGAACCCGGTGATGGAGATCTTCGACGGTGATGTGTTCATCGGCGGCGATAAAGGTTTCGACGATGGCCTGACGTTGATTGGTCCAACGCACGGCACGGCGGCGAGCCTCTTCACGTACCCGGCGCATGATGTCGTTGCTCGTCTTCACGCTGGCGAACCCTATGACCGAATTGACCAGAACAAGCCCGCCCGCCGTCGATGTGTGCCGAGCGCTGATATCATCCACGCCGTGCATGGACTTCCCCTGGGCGGCAGTCTGAGCTAGCTTCCGCCCGCCCGCCCACTCAGGGTACGCACTCAACCAGGACCACCTTCCATGACTAATCCCATTCGTGTTGCTGTGACCGGCGCTGCCGGCCAGATCTGCTACAGCCTGCTGCCCCGCATCGCCAATGGCGACGTGTTCGGCAAAAATACGCCGGTGATTCTCCAATTATTGGAAGTCCCAGTCGACAAAGCTCAGGCGGCGCTGAAAGGCGTTGGCATGGAACTTGATGACTGCGCTTTCCCCCTCCTGCAAGACATCGTTTTTAGCGATAAACCCGACGTTGCTTTCAAGGATGCGAACTGGTGTTTGCTGGTTGGTTCCAAACCACGCCTGCCCGGCATGGAGCGCGCTGATTTACTAAAAGACAACGGCAAGATCTTTATCGGCCAAGGCCAGAGCATCGACACCGTCGCCGCCGATGACTGCCGCGTCGCCGTGGTTGGCAATCCCTGCAACACCAATTGCATGATCGCCGCTCGCCAGGCCAAACGCCTGCCGAAAGAACGCTTCACCGCGATGGTGCGCCTGGATCAAAATCGCGCTTATTCCCAGCTGGCCAAAAAAGCCGGCGTGCCATTGACGGCTATTTCCGACGTCATCGTTTTCGGCAATCATTCGCCGACCATGTTCCCCGATTTCGCTAACGGAAAAATCAACGGCAAGCCAGTGACGCAAGTCATCAGCGATCACGCGTGGCTGAAAGACACCTTCATCCCCACCGTCGGCAAACGCGGCGCAGCGATTCTTGAAGCGCGCGGCGTCTCAAGTGCAACGTCCGCCGCCAACGCCTTAATCGACCACGTCAAAGCCCTGATGACGGTCGGCAACACGCTACATTCGATTGCGGTCTACAGCGACGGCAGCTACGGCTTCAGCGAAGGAATTTGGGCCGGCATGCCCGTGCGCACCACGGCACTTGGAACCTACACCATCGACAAGAGTTTTGCGCACGATGAATTTGCCAAAACCAAAATCGCCGCGACCAATGCGGAGTTGGTTGGCGAACGCGACACGATTAAGGATTTGTTGAGCTGAGGCGGAGGTTGTCGCGGTTAGGCCACATGGTTATTTGATGACGAATGCATAAGGCGCACCGATTGGGTGCGCCTTATGCGTTTCATTACAGAAACATTCCATCAAGGCCCAAATGAGGACAGGTGTCCGGCCTAAAAGCCGCTTCACTGCGTACATCTGATCTCATCTTCAGTTCCTACACGGCCTATTAGCCAATCAAGATACGTGGTTGAAGCTCGGGTAACACTAAAGCGAAAGGTGAGGATAAAATGAGGCCCAATTCAGTAGTCCTATCAACAAATCCATTGATCATATTCAGCAATGAATCGAGTTTAAAATTCAAAGATCGTTCTGGTTACACTATTCAATGCAAAGTAAATGATGACGACATAATATCAATCAACTCTGGTTGGTGTTTTGATGGATGGTGGGAGATATTCTTAGATCAACTCAATCAACTTGCGGATGGCCGTCTTCCTGAAATTGGATATGGCGGCTCTGAAGGAAATTTCTCTGTCCAGTTTACGGTTAACAAAAATTACTTCAGACTTTCCATAAATAATTTTGGTGAACGCATGGGGCTAGAAAGAACGTATCCCATTCGATTAAACATCGAAATCTTTGATAACCAACCAGGGAATCCACCGTCACTATGATTTTGTCGTTCAACCGACATCGTGGTTCAATGTGTAACTTAATCTCTTAGAAAAAATGCATTTACAGAATGATGCTAAACCATCCGACACACCCCATCTGCACTTCCCCGTGGATAAGCAGACTTTCGACTGCGTATCCACGGTGGTTCCATCGTTTTTTCTGCACATCTACAATCGCGTTTACTTGCGCGACAACCCAATCGCCTGCGCCAATGCACGGTGAATAACCTGGACGCGCTCGGTTTGGCCTTTGGCGGGGAAGCGTTCGTAGAAGCCTTCAGCGGTGAAGTTACTTTGCTGGGCTTTCCATACGCTGAGTTTTTCGGCCCAGCGTCGCACGCGGCCGTCGGCGTTGTCGTCGTCAACTTTGGCGAGGTCGGCGCACACGCGGATGAGCGCTCTGAGGGTGACTGGTTTGGTGACCATGTGCGTATCGCTGCCCCACGCTTCGCCCCAGACATGGGCGCTGGCTTTAAGGAAGTCGCGCAGAATACCGTAGTGGTATTCGACGTGATCTTGCGCCGACGATTCCGCGCCTTTGACCCAGCGATGGACTTCGTCGAAGAGTTCGGATTGAAGAACCCATTTCTCTTTGCCCGAACGACCGCCAAGGCGATTGATGCGGTAACGCAGCGGGCTGTCGCCTTCGACGTACAGACGGTCGACGACTTTCGCCGCGAGTTTCTTGTCGGGGGTGGCGAACGATACGCGTTCGTACAGGTTGATCAGGTGACTCTTGCTGATGCGCGTCGGTGTCGAATTGATGATGACGAACATTTCGGCAGCGAAGTCTTCGTTACGACCATCAAAGATCACGCACGGGACGTGAATTTCGCCGGCTTCCTCTGGATGTTTTTTGAGATGAAAATGTAAGGCCGCCAAGCGGTGCTGACCATCGATGATCAGGTACTTGTCATCGGGCGCGGTCAGGCTGCCGTTGGGGCTGCCGGTCGTCGATGGGGTGAAGCGTAATCTTTCGGAGGTGAACAACAGCACCGTGCCAGGGATCATTGGCTGAACGCCGCAGGTCTCATAAAAGTTGCGAATCTGCGCGACTTTGCCTTTGGCCATGTTGCGCTGAAAGGCTTTGTCGCTGCCTTCGACCTTGGCAATGAAGGTGCCAACTTCGTCGCTGGCTTCCGGAGCAACAGCGTTGAGCTTGCCCTCTTCGGCTTCAAATCGAGTGGTGAAGCGAACTTTCTTCAATAATTCGGCGGCCGGATAGGCAGCGAAATAGAAGACGCTTTCTTTTTGGCTGACGCGGGTCGCGAGCATGAATTCTCCAGGTATGGGCGGTGGGCGGTAATCTGGCGGGAAGTCCTATGTCGAATGGGGTGGGCTGACAAGGTCCGGCGTGAACCAAACCCAGGACGTTGAGCAGGCTGTTACTGAACCATGCCGATGTTGAAAGGTGATAAAAGGGCGGATATTTACGCTGTTTGATTTCGTTTCCCGGTACTTGCCACACCCGCCCCAGTCCATCAGGTTCCCGCCCCGTGTCCGCCCCCGATCCACTTTCCCCTGATCCCGCGATCGCACGGCTGGCGACCACCAGGGGCCTGCTGGCGTTGGCGCTCCCCTTGGCCGCCGGGATGGGTGTTGGCTTCCTGCTGCATTTTACCAATCGACTATTTTTGAGCTGGTACAGCCCCGAAGCCGTCGCAGCCAGCTTGCCAGCCGGAATGCTGGCCTGGGGCGTGCAGGGATTCTTCATCATGACGGCTGGGTATGTCGGCACCTTTACTGCCCAACACCACGCCGCTGGCGAGGACGATGAAGCTGGCGCGATGTTTTGGCCGGCGCTGTTTATGGGCGGCATCGCCTGCTTGGTCTCGCTCTGCCTTATTCCATTTCGCGATGCCCTGGTGTCGCTGTTCGGTCTGCAAGATCCGCTGGTCGCGGCCGGGATGAGCGAATTGTTCGGCTGGTACTTAGCCGAAACCGGACCCATCGTTTTGATTTCGGCAATATCGGGATTTTATGCTGGACTTGGACGGACCCGCTTGGTGTTCGTGCTCAGCGCCGCCAGCTGCGCGGTTTCCGTGGTCCTGAATTACTGGCTTATCTTTGGTGGCGCTGGCGTGCCACGCCTGGGCATTACCGGAGCTGGTTTAGCTACGCTAGGAACGTCAGTGTTGTTCCTCTTCATTTGGAGCGCGTTCGTTTTAGGACCGGATCTTCGTCAGCGCTTTGGCATTTGGCGAAACCGCAATCTGGACTTGGCGCGATTACGACGTTTTTGTCATTACGCTCTGCCACGTGGTGGCAGTGAAATTCTCGAAATGATCGCCTTTTTGGTCTTCAGCGCCGCCATCACGCGCCTGCCAACTGAATCCGTGAGCGCGTCAAACATCGCCTTCTCACTCTATTTGTTGGTGCTCGTCCCGATGATCGGCCTGGGACAAGGAGTCGCCATTGCCGTCGGTCAATGCCTTGGCGCCGGCCAGCGTGAACTCGCACGGCAAGTCGGATGGCGCGCGATTCGCATCGTCATGCCAGCGCTGCTGATCATCGCCCTGCTGTTTATTTTCGCTCCACATTACCTGATGTCGATTTACGTCGCGAGCAATTCCAGCACCGATCCCTCTGTCGCCGAACGCTGGACGGAAATCCTGCGACAAGGCGCTCCGGTATTAATTTGTTTAGGAATCGCGGCCGTGGGCGACGGAATTCAATGGGTTTTTCGCATGGTGGTGGTCGGCGCAGGCGACACCCGCTGGACGCTGGTCGCCATGGTTAGCACCGCCGTCCTCACGCTGAGCATTCCCGTTTGGTGGCTGCTGCGCGTCGCTGATCCTGCGCTGCTGGCGAGCTGGCAGATCAGCCCCCTCACGGCCAGCTACATCGTTTTCACCATCTATAGTTGGCTCATCGCACTGATCATGTTCTTACGCTTTCGCTTTGGACCATGGCAAAGAATGTCGGTGCGGCAGTAAGGACTCTTCCCGCGTTCATTCACTTAAGTGGATGCCTTCGCAATCCATTCCCGAGCCATGATGCCCAAGTCCGTCTCAGCGGGAACTTTGCCATCACGTGCGAACGAACGCTGTTCAAGATCAGCGATGACGCCCGCCAGACGAGTTCGGCCAGCGGCATCAAGAGCCACTGCGTGATCAGCGTGCACCGAGCGTAAGACCGCCAAAACCGTAAAGGGAGTCAGGCGCGGTGGCAGCGTGTGGCGTGGCCCGCTTACTGGTATTTTCAGTCGGCGACGACGTACCCACCAAGCAACCGCACATAACACCAACCCAACGCCTAATGCGCTCAACCACGGGCGCATGATTACTGACCATGGTTGGCGTGGGGACAATGATTCCACCGCAGCCGCGTCTAATAAATCCGCATCATGATAACGCTGACGTTTTACCGTTACGTCTTTCGCAACCGCAGGAAAGGTAAAGGTCGTAGGAATCACGCTCGCATCAGGCGCGTACTGCACCTGCCACAAACGTTCGCCAAGCGGATACACGCTGGAGCCGTCAACTTCTAGCGACCCCACGGTTGGTCCATGATCGTCAATTTTAGCCACGGTAAATCCGGCGACGGCTGGGTTCAAAACCGTTTCCAGTCCACCAATAAGCCCCTTACCGGTAGCGCGAATTTCCATCCTTACCGTGCCCGTAGAAATTTCTCGGTCATCTAAAGTCATATCAACGCCAGTCACTTGGACGACGCGCGGTGACGGTGTGCTACGGGCGTCAATAAGTTTGATGCCTGCCGTCACCGGCAAGATAACGGCCCCGTGTCCATCGATAAAATCAAGATCGACATGCACCTTGGGCAAACGATCAACCGAAGCATCTTTGGCTTTCAGTACCAAATATGCTAATGGAAGTTCACGCCAACCATCGCGACCATAACCATGAGCAGCCACCGTCGCAGGATGGAAAGTAATGGACTCCACAGTAAATTGTTCGGACAGCGTTTCGCGAAGATGCTTTTCCAAATCATTGCGATAGCTGACCTGTGCGCCGGTGTTGGTGTGCACATCATTTTGCAGGTACTTGGAAAAACCCCCGCTTTCACGGCCCAATGCCGTGGTATGCCGCAGGGATAGAAAAACGCCAAAGGGACTAGCACTTCCCACGGCGGTTGAGCCGTCAACTGACAGATCGAGTTGAATTTCGCTGAGTAATTCATCGTAATCAGCGACGATTTTCTTGACCTGGGCGGACAACGGACTGTCGCCGATGATGCGTAAGGCATGACGTAAGTATCGTGGCTTCAACTCAGCATGAATGTCACCAAGGCTATCGACCACTTGGCGAGCAAATAATTCACGGTGAGCATCAGCCTGTGGTCCCGGAAGCTTGGCAAGCGCATCACGAACCGCCGCCACTTGATCGCCATCAGCCTCTTGTTGGCGTGAAAGGTAGGACAGATCACTTGCACCTAAAGCCGCAGCAAACCAGCGAGAGTAAACCGTGACCTCTGGTTTTTGCTGGGCATTTTCAGGCTGATTTAAAGCCTGGGCATACGCTTGCTCGGCCCTAGAAAATCCGGCAAATGATGCGTCACGCAAAGCTGTGTACACCGCTAACGGTGCCTTTTGGCCATAGACGAATTCACCGTGATCAAAGTTTAACGCCGCCTGAACCAGGATCATCTGCCACGCCGTACGATGACGCTCCAATGATTGAGCACACAAGGTGGTGGCCAAATCATAACCACGCTTAACTTCGTTAACCACCTCCGCGTCGCTGCGTTGGGTGCTTGCCTTTTGCTGAACATCGGGTTTACGCCAAGCTTCGGCCAAACGTTCGCGCATCACGGAAACCAACTTCACTAATGTTTGAGTGGGCAAAACTTGCGGATCGCCAAGCACGCTGGTGATGTCTTCAGCGCGAAAGACTTCGGCAAGGCTATGACAAGCGACAAATGCATTCACCACATCCGCTGGCGGAACCGGCTCGACCGGCAATTCGCTGATGCGAGCTAATAATGAAGATAATTGGGCTAAATTGCGCGTCTGGCGAGCGCGGGTCAAAGGAATACCACCGCTAGAGCCTGCTCCATTGTTTTGCTGGTTCCCGTTTTGGTTTCCCTCGTCCTGGGACGGTTCCAAAGAACGACTGAAACCACGCACGAGATTTCGTGCTAAGCGAGCAGCGCGTTGCGGCTCATCTTTTATCAACTCCTGGATCAACGACAGCGCACGAGTTCGATCGCCACTGCGACAGACGAATTCACCCTCCAGGCTGCGAAGACGCTGAGCCAATGAACTATCAAGCAAGGCCAGCCACGCTGCTGTTGGTGCGCTAGCGAGTAAATCCGTCACTGGCAGTGACGGTACATCTCCATTATTACCACGACCGCGCTGGTTACGCTCATTTCCTTGGCCATTCCGATTTTGAAAATATTGCTGGCGAAAATGATTTCGATAGTTTTGAATTTGATTCGGCTGTATGCGTCCCGCGTAAGGACGCATTTGCTCACGTATATATTTTTCTAGACCGCTACTCGCATCGCTGTCATCGTCTTCACCTAACATGACCAACGACGCTTCATTTAACCAACCGAGGGTGAGTAAATCCAAAGTCGTACGCCAACGTTCAAGCTTGGTCGCATCGCCATCTAAAAGAACCGTTACCACTCGACGTTGTGTCTTTAATGCCTCTATTCGCTGATCTTTGTCCTTGGATGCCAAGCTACCGGCAACCTGCGTAGCCACCGCCGCCAAAACCGCTTGGCCTTGTTCTGGACGTACAGTGAATACGTCATGTAACCACGCATCTCCGTTGGCCACAGGAATCTCATCAAGCAATTCCAGGCAGCGAGCAACGGCACGTGAACGAGCACCGACTATTACCGGCTTGGGATCATTCCGTTGCAAAATTGAAAGACTTAATTCCCAGGCTTTCAATAACTCCGCAGGTTGTTTCCGTTCGCGGCCAATAGCCGTCAGAAAGCGTGCATGCAGGTCAAGCGACAGATCATCGCCTGCTGCCAAGGCTCCGTTGAGCGGCGGTAAAAATGAACCGGCTTCAATCACCCGACCAGCGGCGAGCAGCAGCGCGGCAGCTCTGCCACGGTGAGCTGGATCTCGACCGCCGAACTGCGCGGTACCGACTTCCAATCGCGCCACCAGACTGCCCGTAGCGCTCACCAAATCGATGCTGTTCCTCAGTATATTTCCAAGCTGTGATAGGCGTCGATCGCTCAATTCACCGGGCGCACTTTCTGCGAGATCGATAACCTCACCGGGTAGCAAAGTGGCTTTATTCTTCGATAACTGCAACAGCACATAGTCGTACACTTTGATCGCATCTTTTTCCGGCAAGGTATTCAGCGTCGCCCGCATCGCCTTCCATGCGCCGCTTTGCACATCGGCAGCAAAGCGTTCGACCGCATCTTCGCCTAAAATTCCAGCTACCTGTTGGGCTACAGCTTGCAATGCCATGGGCGGAACACGTAAATACTTATGATTCAGCAAACGCGTAGCGAGCGGTTGCTGTGGCTCACCATTCATCGGATGCGTGCCACCGTTTTCATTCAACGACGGCCCCTCATTGTCGGAATCGTCTCCCTCCGCACCTGAGAGCATCGCCAGGGTCAGCAACGCTGGCACCAGAAAAGAGAACGTTGATATTTTCATATGGACTCCGCTTGATGATGTCATGACCCGCCCTCCCCGCGTTCGCCGCCGCCCGCACCTTTTGATTTTCCATTTTTTATTGCTTGTCGAGCATCTTCGGTGCCCTTCCCATTCCCATCACTCGGCTTTTTACTGCGCGATTCCCGCTGCTTGCGCTTACTCTGGCTCAAATTCTGACAGTTGCCTGAGCACTTCTTGGGCAATGCCATGCCCTTGAGCTCCGTCAAATCGAGACGTTGTAAACGGACTGCCGATTCAAGATTTTTTGAACTGATTTCAACTTCAACTGGATCGCTGGTCGTTTCCGCCAACAAACGAAAATGTTGACGTGCTTCGTCAACCTCAGCGGTCCATTCATCTGTGCTGGCGCCTTCTAAACGCATTAACCAGGCGGCATGATAGTGCGCCTCACCCAATTCACTGCGCGTCGCCCGAGCCAGCTCACCATTGCCTTCACCGCGTTCATTCAGGCGCTTAATCACGTCGCTCATCTGATCCATGCCTTGTAATAATTCACCACTCGCTGCGGATGCCATCGCCTGTTCCAATTCAATTGGCAAACGCGCCGGATCGTCTGGCGGCAAACCCGCCAGAGCCGCAGTAAACGCATCGCTAGCAGCCGCGTAATCCGCCTGCGCTGCTGCCGTGCGCGCGACAGACACATGAGAGGCCGCAAGATCACGCGCTAGCGCTGATTGACCCGGCCCGTAGTGCCAAGAAATAACCAGCAGCGGTGCCGCGAACCACGCCAACATAGCTATTTTACGTAGCTGCATGGGTTGAACTCCTTGGTGGGTGAGCTGAAAGTGGTGCGCCCAAAAGCGCGAGAGCCACCGGCAGAAAAGCGAGAAGCGCGGAACCTGCGATTACGGCGGCTAACGCGAGGTCACCCAGTCCAGTGCGGCGATGTTCTCCGCGTGTGGGGAAATAATTTGCCAAGAGTTCCGTGGGAACATGTCGCCGATTTCCATCGTGATAGCGACCTCCAAGGCGACCCGCGAGTTGCTGCAAGTTCGATGATTGCTGACGCGAAAGATGCCCATCGATACTTAAGCCACGAGTCACATCACCGACACCAATCACCAAAGCACCAGCAAATGCCGACGGTAATCTCAGCGCTTGCGTCGGAGGCACGCTATCACCATCGCTAACGACGATAAATTGCGCTTGACCCGGTGGCCACGGTTGCGGCCGAGTCGTGGTCGTTCCTTGTTCGCCCTGGGCCAAAGTCACGCCTATGGAAATGGCGTCGTACAGTGTGGTTTTTCCTGCTTTGAAAGCATGCTCCAGCGGTAGATCATCTAACACGTTACGAATTACTTCTAAATCAACGGTGTCGATGACGACTGGCCGTGCACCGTTATAGAGCGCAACGATACTGATCCGTGTTCCGCTCAGGTCGGCGCGGGCCAGTACCGAACGCAGAACATCACGAGCACGATTCGCGCGCGTATCAAGGCCATCTAGACC
>JANMYZ010000526.1:0-9139 GCA_031382605.1 Planctomycetota bacterium
CCAACGATCTCATAACCGCTGCCATCGTACGCCGGGAATTCGCGTTTGATGTCGGACAAAACTCGGCTGATGATCGCCACCATGTCGGTGTAATACGGTCCAACTTTTCCGCCTGAGCTTGGCGGACGAAAATCGGTTTGCAGACTTTTTCCACCCCAGGCAGTCTTGATGATTAAAACCTGATTTGAGTAATAATTTCCAAGCACATGCCCTGCTTGTAATTCTGGGCCAAATACATTGCGGTTCCATGGTTCCCAACCGTAGCCGGTTTGGAGCGGACCTTTGGTCGTGCCGCCTTCATTTACGTCGTACACCCAGACATCATCGCGCTCGACCCACTCGCCTTTCGCATCGATCAAATGCTTGAGCATCGGCGCCTTGGCTTTGTCCTGCAGCAATGACACCAACGTTCCTTTTCTTTCGGCCCCCGCAGCATCTTTCGCGGTGACGGTCCCCTGCCCCTGCATGTTCGACTGACCGCCGAAAATGAATACTTTCAGCGGGCCCTTGCCTTCCTGCCTGGGCGTTCGGTATGGTCCGTCCTGGGCTACGCCGTTGGCGGCGACCAATACCGCTAAAACCATGAGCACGGACAGCGCGAACAAACCACAGCCTGACGTATTCGGGCTGAAATAATGAGAGAGCATGATCATTAGTCGACGATTCCTTGTGCGGTTAACGACGTCACTCCTTCGACAATTTCCCCGCCGCAAAAGCCATCTGCAATTCCTTGGGTCCGTGGGCGTCGAATTCGATAAGAATGCTGCGGCGATCAGTCGGCCCCTTCATTCCGGCAACCGTGCCACGACCAAAAATGCTGTGCAGGATTCGATCGCCGGATTGATAGGGATCATCGGCGCGCACTTCGGGCGCGTTGTAATAGGCTTTTTTCTCGCGCTGAGTCGCGCCTTTCAGATCAAGGCCGGTGGTGATGCCCTGCGCTAGGGCGGCGTCGAGGGCGGCCTTGCCGACCAAGGCTTTCACCGTGGCGCCAGCTTCTTTATCACGATTCGCCATCGCCGTGCCACGGACGTTTTCGCCTTCTGGTAGCGGACGTCGACCGGTGGCGTCGCGCGATTCAAAACAATCATCGGGGATTTCTGAGAGAAATTGACTCGGTTCGTTGCGAAACGTTTGGCCGTACTGCATGCGGCAACGGGCACGCGACAAATACAGCTCTTGTTTGGCGCGGGTGATGCCGACGTACATCAGACGACGCTCTTCTTCCAAATCGGAAATCTGGCCTTGGCGTTCGAGCGGAAAAACGCCCTGCTCACAGCCGGTGATGAAGACGTAGGCGAACTCCAGACCCTTGGCCGCATGCAGCGTCATCAACGTCACTTGATCGGTGTCTTTATCGACTTTCTCATTCGGATTGGCGTCGGTGACTAAAGCAACTTGTTCAAGAAATCCTGGCAGACCACCTTCGGGATTACTGATGTGGTATTGCTCGGCGCCGGTGATTATCTCGCGCACGTTCGCAACGCGTTCTTGGCCCTCGGCGGCCTCTTCGGTAGTGCGATAAAATTCTTCAATCCCGGTGAGGTCGATCGCGCCGCGCACGCAGGCTTCGGGACTTCCCAATGGCAGCTTGCGCAACATCCGCCAGGTGCGTGACAGATCATGCAGCGGCTTGGTCGAACGACCCACCGCAACGCGTTCCAGCAAATCTTCGCGCTCCAATACTTCGTGGAAGGCGGCGTTTTGGCTTTCGGCAAATTCAAAGAATTGACTGAGCGTCGCTTCACCAAGCCCACGCTTAGGAATATTAGCAACCCGTTCCAGGCTGATGCGATCGCGTGGGTTGACCATCATCTTTAAATAGGCCAGCACGTCTTTCACTTCGCGACGATCATAGAAACGCGTGCCGCCGACAATGCGGTAGGCAATGCCGCGTCGACGCAGGCCGTCTTCCAACACGCGTGATTGCGCGTTGGTGCGATAAAAAACCGCCATATCGCTGAGTTTCCGCCCTTGGCGATGCATCCGTTCAATCGCCGCCGACACCGCCAAGCTTTCATCCATCTCATCATCGACCGCCAACAACTGGAGCGGCTTGCCTTCCGCATTCAGCGTTCGGATGGTCTTGTCTTTACGCTTGGTGTTGTTTGCCACGACGCCCTGGGCGGCGCGTAAAATGGTCTTCGACGAACGGTAATTTTCTTCGAGCAAAACGGTTTTGCAGCCAACGTAGTCGCGTTCGAAGTTGAGAATGTTTTCGATATCAGCGCCGCGCCAGCCGTAAATCGCCTGATCTGGATCGCCGGTAGCGCAGATATTCCCGTGATCAGACAGCAGGCGAATGAGCCGATACTGCACCTGATTGGTATCCTGAAATTCGTCGATCAGGATATACGGAAAACGCGCGACGTACTTTTTGCGCAGTTCTTCATGTTGCTCGAACAGCTTCACTGGCTTGACTAGCAAATCATCGAAATCGACTAAGCATTCTTCCTGACAGATCTTCGCGTAGATCTCGTGGTATTTCTTGGCCCAGATGTCGATGTCGTCATTCGGTTCAAACTTGGCGACATCAACCATCTGATTCTTCCACTCGCTGATGCGCGAAGAGATTTTTCGCGGATCGATCATTTTAGGATCAATCTTCAATTCCTTGCAAATGCGTTTGGTCAGACGCTTTTGATCGTCTTCGTCCATAACACTAAATGGATGCTGAAAACCGGTATAGGCCTGCTCAAGTTTAAGAATACGCAGACCAGCGCTATGAAAGGTGGTAATCCACGGTGTTTTCACGTGAATCAGGCGCTCAACGCGCTCTTTCATTTCGCCAGCCGCTTTGTTGGTGAAGGTAATCGCCAAGATACGATCAGCGCGAACGTCCTGCTGAATGATGTTGGCAATACGGTGCGTAATCACCCGTGTCTTGCCCGAGCCGGCTCCCGCAATGACCAGCAACGGACCTTCAATCGCAGCGATGGCCTCGCGCTGAAAGTCGTTCATGCCATGGTAAACATCTACTTTCATTTCTTATGTCCGATGTCCGATGTCCGATGTCCGATGTCGCTTCGTACAAGGATGACAGAGATCAGCGCGCCGACTTTCCCCTGTATGACATCGGACATCGGACATGCGACATCAGAATGACATCGGACATCGGACATCGGACATCGGACATGAAACTCACTCATCGATTGCTAGCGCAATCGCGGGGCCGGTGAGGTGAACGTGATCGATGAGGCGGATGCCGTCGACGAACGCGGCGGCGGCGATGAAGCAGGTATCGTCAGCGAGGTCTTTTTCATCAAAGCCGCGCATGCTGACGACGTCGCAGTAATCGACTTCGACGCCTTCGTGGGTCAGCAGTTCATTATAGACGAATTCGCAGAGTTTCAGGCTGGTGGTTTCGCCTTTGACGTAGGCACGGCGAGCGAGTTCCAAGCCGCGTGGCAGATCGAGCGCTTTCACGCGGGTGGCCGGAGACATGCGGCGATTGCGGCTCGACATCGCTAAACCATCTGGTTCGCGCAGGGTTTCGCCGACGATGATTTCGATCGGTAGATCAAAATCTCTGACCATGCGATTAATGATCAGCACTTGTTGCAGATCCTTTTCACCGAACACCGCCACGTCAGGCTGAACGATGTTGAATAATTTGGTCACCACCGTGGCGACTCCGCGAAAATGCCCAGGGCGAGAAGCGCCGCACAGCTTGTCAGTCAGCGGGCCAACCAATTCGACAAAGGTACAAAAACCATCGGGGAACATCGCCTCTTTCGTCGGGGTAAACACCGCGTCGACGCCAGCGGCTTTCAATTTGGCTAAATCATCGGCCATCGTCACCGGGTATTTGGCGAAGTCGTCGGCGTTATCGAACTGCGTCGGGTTGACGAACAACGATGCCACCACCACATCGCTCGCAGCGCGAGCGCGGGTGATCAGGCTGATATGCCCTTCATGGAGGGCGCCCATGGTGGGGACAAAGCTGATGCGTTTGCCCGCTGCACGCGCGGCGCGACTCCACGTACGCTGGTCGTCGATGGTTAAAAGTTGGTCCATGGTGGTCACTGATGTAGCCCGGAAGTGGATGACTCACGACGAACGGACGGGATTTCCGTTTCGCCTTGGCTTGAACGCTGCGGAGATACCGGTATCTGAAGGACCTGGAGAAACCATGGCCTTCGTCACCATCCGCATCAAGGGCGTCGAAGGCTATACGCGCATCGCGTTGGGCAAGGATCGCATGGTCCTAGGCCGCTCCTCCGACAATGACATTCCAGTCAAGCATCCGTCGCTGTCACGCGAGCACTGCGCATTTACCCGCGAAGGCGACGATTGGTTCGCTGAAGACCTCGACAGTTCCAATGGTACACGCTTGAACAAAGACCCCGCTAAGCTCAGCAGTAAGGTCAAATTATCGGATAAAGACCAAGTCAAGTGCGGCCAAACGCGACTGACTTTTCATCGCGGTGACATGGGTTCCGCACACGCTGCGGTCGATCTTTCAAGTGACGGAGAGGATGATCTTGATCTGGACGACGGCGACGCAGCCAACGCGGCTAACGCAGTGACCAATGCCATGACCTGCAAAGGGTGCGCCACCTGGATCAGTACCGCTCATCGTTCGCCTGGCGAAAAAATGAAATGTCCGCGTTGCGATCACAGCAACGTTATTGCCGCGCACTGAACTTTTACTTGCAGGAAAAATCATGACCGAGACGTCCAACGACGCCGCTGCCGACGTCAAACCCGCATTGCCACCCGCTGCCGGCGCGAAAATAAAAAAGCCGTCCGTGATAAGAAAATCCGCCGCGATTTTCTTGCTGGTGTTGGTCGTGGTCAGCATTCTGCTGATTCCACTGGTGATTGAGCCATGGATTCTCGCCAAAGTTAAAAGCTCGCTCGCCGCTCAAGGATTGGAACTTGCTGAGGGTAGTGAATTATCCGTCAGCGTATTCGGCGGCGCGGTAGCCGGCAAAGACCTCAAGCTGCGTGAGGTCCCACTGCTTGATCCAGGGGAAAAATCCGCACCAAAAATTAACGTCGACGCGGCACCAACGGCCCCTATTTTTACGGCCACGACATTGACTGCTGATATCGCACTGATGGACAGCATTTCTTCCGGTGATGTGGTGATCGAAAGTTTAGTCATCGAGGGACTAACTGGCAGTTTGCGCCGCACCAATGGTCGAGTGCCGGTGCTCAATCCGACCGCTGAACCGGGAAAACCAACCGCTTGGCTTGGCCTGGGAAAACAATTGATGGAATGGTATAAAAAATACGCCCCAGAGAGCGCAGAGACCAGCGAAGAAAAACCTGCGACCGAACCGGGTAAGGAACCAACCACCGAGCCAACGGAGAAAGTCCCGGCAAAGCCAACGGTTGCGACCGATTGGCCCAAAGCCACGCGTTATGAGCCACAACCGCAACCCGGTGCTCAGTGGCCGCGCTTACTGATCCGTCATTTGTCGATTACTGGCACCAGCATGGGCTTGCCTGACGAATCACCTTTTGACCTCACTGGATTTTCGGTCACCGGCACCAACGTCGCCATGCGGCTCAATAGTGACGAGGTGATGGATTTCAAAGCTGACCTGACCACCAAAGGCAGTGGACCAATGGCGTTGGTCATCAATCGCCAAGGTGGTCGTGACGGGACCATGAAACTCAATGCTCAAAAAGTTCCCATTGAAGCGCTCTCATCACCACAAATTTCTGGCAGTGCCTTAGCCGAATACGGTGCAACGGGCTTGGCCGATCTGGCTATCGACAGCTCGTGGACCGGCTGGAAACAAACCAGCACCGTTACCAGCACGCTCAGCAAAATGACCATGCAACCAGACAAAAGTGCGAGCGACGTGACCCGGCAGTTCGCTTCGGCAATCAATGCCTTTGGCGGCAAACCGATTGCGTGGACGCCAAAACTGGGTGGCACTTTAGTGCAGCCGGTTTTCACTGATACCGGCATGGATTCGCTGCAAGCCAGCGTGGTCGGCGCGGCCGTCGAACAGGGCAAAGAAAAAGCCCTCGAAGAAGGCACGAAACAACTCGATAAACAGCTGGAAAAGAATCCTCAGCTGAAAGACGCCAGCGACAAAGCGAAAGAACTCTTCAAAGGATTTGGTAAATAATGCTCACGCTCCTCAAGATTTTTCGCAATCTGCTCAAAGCTATTTCTTCATCGACGGCGCCGTGGCAAATCGCGCTGGGCGCGTGGTTTGGCGTCATGCTGGGATTCTTGCCGATCTTTCCCTCTGCCGGCCCATCGCCATTAGGGCTGCTGCTGTTGATTTTGGCCTTGCTGGTCAATTGCCACCTTGCCTCGTTTCTGTTGTTTTTCGGTGTTGGCAAACTCCTGAGCCTAGCACTGACCAATGTCGCCGTGTCCATCGGTGATAGCATGACGCCATTTGCTCAGACCTGCGCCGACATCAGCTTTCTGCATCACAGCCATTGGTCGCACACCGGCTGGCTGGGGATGACCGTCCTCGGTATCATTTGCGCGCCGATTATTGCCATCGCCATGTACGTTTTCACGTTGTGGTTCCGCGCCAAGATTCAGCCGAAATTAGAGGCCAAACGTAAATTGATGTTGGCAGGAAAAGTCGCCAACAACGGTTTCGTATTCAAAGTGATCTGTTGGTTCATGGGATTGTAAAAGTACGACCCATTCGGACAGGAAACTTTAGGCCCGACCATCTACCGGAATTGCGGCGTCGTCACTCGGCAGACGCAGGTGATGAAGCGACGTGGCTTGTAACGGCGGCCGCGCGGTGGCGGATGACCATCCGTGAAGAAATTTTGCTGCCGCACCACAGACACGGCCCTGGCATGGCCCCATGCCGCAGCGCGTCAGCAAACGTGCTTCGCGCCAAGAATAACAGGCGGCAACATCACCAACGCTGACATCTTCGCAGCGGCACAACATCACGTCTGGTGTGGCGAGAGTTTTCAATTCGGGACGTAGAGCAAAACAGCGATCAGAGAGCGCGGCAAATGCGCGAATAGCCGCGCGCGCTGGGCGAAGTTTGGCCGCCTCTGGCTGCTGGTTGGCGACCATGTGACCGGCCATGCGGCCTTCGATGATCGCGGCATCGACGCCGCCTATACCGATGACTTCACCGGCGCAAAATATATTGGTCTGGCTGGTGCGCAGCCAATCGTCGACCTCTACCCGGTCTTCGACGATGCGGCAGCCGAGCATGGCGGGCAATTCGGTGTTCGGCACCAAGCCGAAACCGCAGGCGAGATAATCACAGGCCACGGTTTCTGTGCGCCCGTGCTGATGCATCACCACGCGCTCAAGTTTGTTGTCACCTTCAGCGCGCATGACCCAGCTACCCGCTTGCAAACGCCAGGCTTGGCGGGCGAGCGTCAACGCTTGCAGCGCCTTGCCGGGATGACGCCACAAACCTGCGGCAAAACCACGAAGATTGGCGAATTCGGTTTGCTCTGCCAGCAACACGATCTTGGCGCCAAGTTTTTCGAGGGTCGCCGCTACGGCCAACAATAATGGGCCGCTGCCAGCCACGACCACGCGACGCCCGGCGATCGGTAAGCCACCTTTGACCAAGGCCTGTAAGCCACCAGCGCCGCTAACGCCGGGCAAAGTCCAGCCGGGAAATGGTAGAAACAGTTCACGCGCGCCGGGACACACCACGGCGTTTTTATAATGCAGGCACAACGGACCGTGTGGCGATTCCAGGATCACCGTCCCAGGTTCGGAATGGGTCACGACGCGCATGCGCGACCACATTTCTAACGGTGATTGAGCCAGTGCTTTGAGCCACTTGCCAGCTTGGCCGCCGCTGCGCACGGTCGAGCCGCGCCAAATCTGACCACCCGGAGCAATACCCTCATCAATCACGATGGTCGATATTCCCGCGCGGCTTGCCGTCACGCCAGCAGCGATGCCAGCGGGACCACCGCCAAAAACAGCGACTGAACACGACACGTTACGCATTGGTGATGATCCTCATGCCGTCGACACAAGGGACTTGGCAGGTGCGCTGATGCAGCACGCCGTCAATTTCTGCCCGACATTCGTGACAAATACCCATGCCACACAGCGCGCCCCGTGGTTGTCCCGTGCGTGAGCGGCGCAGCGCCACGGTACCGGCGATGTTCAGTGCTGCTGCCACCGTGATTCCGGCGTTCACGTGGACCGCGATACCGTTGATGAGCACCTGGGCGATGACCGCTTTTTGTTCAGACATGGTGGGATGAGATGATCATCAGCGCGTTTTTCCAGCGTTAACCGCCGCTCGCGCTGCTCGCACTCTCCGCCACCTCCGTCACTGCGTTCAATCCGCTGAGCACGAAACGTGCGCCTGGCTTATGCGTGCTGTCCAAGCGCAAGACGGCGCCGTGCGCTTCGGCTATCGATTTGGCGAGGTGTAAGCCAAGTCCGGTTCCGGCCGCACGATTCGTCGTAAACGGTTCGAACAATCGTGCGGCTAACGTTGGCTCAACGCCTGGGCCATTGTCGCTAACGCGCAAGCCGTCGGCCTGCAAAGCAATGGTCACGACGCCCTGGAAATTTTCAGGCTTTATCGTCTGAACCGCCTGGATGGCATTCAGCAGCAAGTTCATCAGCAACTGACGCATGCGAGCAGGATCTGCCGATACCGTACTGGTTCCCGTGATGGCAATTGCTGCGCCTGCGTGTTCGGCTTGTCGCCGCAATAAACGCGCGACATCTTCGGCGACCTCGCGCAAATCACAGCGCTGTGGAGTCACCTGCATGCCTTTGGAAAACGCCAGTAATTCATCGACGATCAAGTCGAGGCGTTCGAGTTCTTCCATGATTAAGCGCACGCCAGGATCATCACCAGAACGTCGCGCGAGCAGCTGTACCGTCAGACGAACGGCAGATAATGGATTGCGCACTTCATGAGCGATCGTCGCCGTGAAAGTGCCCAGCGTTGCGAGTCGTTCGTCCTGGCGATGCTGGCGGTCCAGTTCGCTTAGGCGTTTACGCATGAGTTCCAGCTCACGCGCAAGCTGTAAAAATTCACCCGATCCAACCGGTTCCACTGCGCGCTCAAAATCACCCGCACCGATAATGCGCGCCGCGCCAGCTAGGCGTTCAACCGGACGCGCAAATTGTCCGGCGAGCCACCATGCGACCAACCAAAAAGCAATCGATCCAGCGACGATCATGATCAACGTACCGATAAAA
>JANMYZ010000544.1:0-5315 GCA_031382605.1 Planctomycetota bacterium
CTTGCCTGCGGGATTTCACATCGGCACGACGCGTTTTGAATTCATTCCTTTTGAGGTGCACAAACCATCGAAGATGACCATCACGTTGATCACGCTTGATAAACCGACGACCTCGTTCGCTGCGATGTTTACCAAGAACGCTTTCCCTGGCGCGCCGGTCATCATCGGTCGGAAGCGACTGATGGAGCCAACGCTTGGTGCGATCATTGTGAACAACAAGATCAGCAATGTTTGTGCGCCGGGCGGCGTGGAAACCAGCGAGCGTTTATGCGCAGCCGTTGCTAACGAACTTGGGCTGACCGCGAATCAAGTACTACCCTGTTCGACCGGCGTGATTGGCTGGAAATTACCGGTCGAACAAATGCTCCCCGCGATTCCGCAGGCGAAGGCCGCGCGACAATCGGCGTCGATTCTTCCTGGGGCAGAAGGCATCGTGACGACGGATCTGTATCCCAAAATTCGTCGCGCCCAGGTTGGCACAGGCAGCATCGTCGGCATCGCCAAAGGCGCCGGCATGATCGAGCCAAATTTGGCCACCATGCTCGTCTATATACTGACCGACCTTGACGTGCCGCGTGACGCTTTGCGTGCAGCATTGGCAGCGGCGATTCCAGGCAGCTTCAACAGCATGTCGATCGATAGCGACACCAGCACATCCGATACCGTCGCGCTGCTGTCATCACAGCGCGTGCCCTGCCCTGATCTGGCGGCATTTCAGCGTGGTTTGGACCAGGTCTGCCGCGACTTAGCGGAAGACATCGCCCGCAATGGCGAAGGCGTTCACCACGTTATGCGCGTGCACATCAGCGGTGCGCCAGCGGTCGACTTCGCCCGCAGCGTTGGCAAATCGGTGGTCAATTCGCCGCTATTTCAATGCGCCGTGTGCGGCAACGATCCGAATGTCGGCCGCTTGGTGTGCGCCATCGGCAAACATGTTGGCGCCATTGCGCCAGGCACGGATCTGTCACGCACGAAGCTCACGCTTGGTGGCCAAGTGATTTACCAAGACGGAGCCTTCTGCCTGTCGCCCGCGATCGAAGAAAAGCTCATCGCGCATTTGAAAGGCGCTGAGCTGTACGCCTCAACGCCGCCCGCTGATGGCTTGACCTTTGTTCCGCCGATCACCTTCCCACCGCACGAACGCTGCGTCGAGATCGGTATTGAATTAGGTTTGGGTTCAGCCACGGCGACCGTCATCGGCACCGACCGCAGCCATGAATACATCAGCGAAAACGCAGATTACCGGAGTTGATCGGCGGTACTGAAAGTAGACTCTACGGCTTTTCGCGTGGGTCTTTTCTCAGTCCTTGGGGCTTATCAAAGCGGGAAAAATCGAACAGGAGACGCGGAGACGCGGAGGTAAGAGGAGGAAAGGGATCATTCTTTCCGGCAAGTATCTTCCCTTCCTCCGATCTCCGCGTCTCCGCGCCTTCTGTTCGTAGTTTTTCTTCTTTGGCAGTTCAAAGAGAGGGACCCACACGAAACGCGGCAGAGCCTTTAAATGCTTACTTCGCTGACGTGCCGGTCAGACCCTGAAAGACTGCCGTTGCGATCGCCGTAGCGCCTTCCGTGTTTGGATGCACGCGATCGGGAATAAGCGCATCTTTGCCAGCCAAAGCAGCGTGAACATCAATGATCGTCGACTTGGTCGCTTTGGCGGCGGCGTCGATCATGGGAAACTCCGCCAGCGTATTGGCTTCATTGATGCCAAATTTTCCTTCACCGGAAATGTACGGTGGGTAGCAGATGAAAATTCGGGGCTTCGATGAAAGCGCCGCGAATTTGCCAATCAAATTTTGATAATCCGCAGCGAAAGTATCTTTGTGCACCCAGTTCTGCGCTTTGGTATCGTTGGTTCCCAGCATGATGACCACCACATCGGGGGTGAATTCCAATGCTTTGGTGAACGCGCCTTCCTTTTGATACGGCTTATCGCCGGTGTTCAGCAACGTCGCTCCGCTAACGCCGAAATTCTTGACCGCCCATTTTTCACCGAGCATTTTCTTAATTTGATCCGGCCACGACTGTCCACCCGCTGCACCAACACCCTGGGTAATACTGTCACCGACGCAGGCGAGTTTGATCACACCTTGATAATCGGCGGGATTGACGTGAGCGGCTTGTTCGGCGTAACTATTGGCAGAGAACGCCAGCGATAAAGCCAGGATGATGAGAGTGAAATAACGAGTGATCAACGGCATGGGTATCCTTTGCGGATGAGTGATAAGCGGGGTTATTTCCACGATCATTTACTTCTAAAAAAGAGAAGCACCAATTCCATATCACATCGCCCCCTCAACTAATCAGCAGCAAACGCGGGGAATCGCCGGGCATGGTCGGGGGAGCGCGATGAATGCTCGGTGGGACCGGGCAGCCCGGATGAGCGGTGGCAATACGCCAAAGACTGCCGATTCCGAAGGAATATGGGCGTTTTTGCGCAAGCGCGGCATAGTGCAGATCGTAAGCATTTTCGCTCAGAAAAATCTGAAAACCTGCGTCATCAGCTCCGTCGTACGAAGCCAGCAAAGCGGTGCGGATGGAGGGAATATCGATCAGGCGCTGAGCATGTTCGTTGCACAATCCTTCGCTCGCCTGGCCGTGATAGGTGCATAGCCACGTATCGGTTTCACAAGGAGCGCTATCGACGTGAAACGAGAAAACATCGGTGGCGATCGGTCCTGAACGGTCGTCGTGTGGATACGCATAAATACAATTTAGCACCGGCGCGAGTTCACGCTCGCTCAGTAAGGAAAAATCCGCGAGCATGCATTCACGGGCTACTTGTCCCGCCGCACTCAGTGGAAGCGCGCGCAGCATGGCAGGATCAAGGGTGATCATCGGCGCATGGCTGCTGCCTAAGCACGCGACGATCTCGGCGAAATCACCGGGCAGAGTGCGCTGCCAGCACAAAGCATTGATCTTTCCCGCGAATGGCGTTTCCGCGAGTTCTTGAAAACTGTGCACGAACTGGACGCGGGAAAAGTCGGGCGAAGTGGTTGACGATGTACGTGCTATTTTTCGGTCGGCAGCGTCATGAATTCGGGCGACCTTTTCGTCAATAACAAGGCGGTCGTCAGGTGATGGCCTCACGGAATCCCGACGACTTCACAGCGCCCGCGTAAACCACACAGAATATCATATGGAATGGTGCCGGCTTGCCGGGCGAGGTCGCTGACGGTGATGCGTTCGTCGCCTTGCGTTCCGATCAAGACCACGGTTTCACCTGGGACTGGCGTGTGCGGCAGGTCCGTCAGATCGACGATGCAATAATCCATCGTTACGCGGCCCAATACCGGACAACGATGACCTTGGACCAAGACCATGCCGACGTTCGATAAGGCGATGGGAAAACCGTCGGCATATCCAACCGGAACAATGCCCACCACACTGTCGCGAGCGAGCACGTGGGTGCGATTGTAGCTGATGCTGTGCCCTTTGGGCAGGCGCTTGGTTAAGCTCAAACTGCTGACCCAACGCAGCGCCGGTTCGACACCGGGATTGGGACACGAATCAGGGACGACGCCGGTGAGCAATAAGCCGACGCGAACCACCGTAGCAGGTCCACGTGGCCGCAGCATCAATCCTTCAGAATTGGCGTAGTGGAGCCAGCAATCCGACGGCAATGGTGGTAACTGCGCCAGTAACGACGCGAAGGTGTCTTCTTGAAGCGCGGAAAAATCAGCATCTTCCGCTTGTGGATAATGCGAACCAACCCCGGCCAAGCGGAGTGCCGGTACGGATAAAACCCGCGTCACCATCGCCACCGCTTCTGCCAGTAGCGCGCCAAAGCGGCCCATGCCGGTGTCGACCATCACATGCACCGACAGTGGTGCCGTTGGATTGGCCAGATGTGCGTATTCGTTAATTTCATCTAAACTAGAACAACAAATCTCATAGCGACTGGCGACCACCGCGCGTCGTTCTTCGGGTAATGGCGAGCCTAATAAAATAACGCGCGCATGCGGCACGATACGACGGATACGATCGGCTTCGCTCAGCGCTGCCACCGCCAGTGCGGCGACTCCGCCATCGTGATAAATGCGCGCGCAACGCTCAAGACCAATGCCGTACGCGTCGGCCTTTACGACCGCGATGACGCCACGACCAGCCACCGCTGCGCGAACCGCTGCGACGTTGCGACGTAGCGCAGAATAGCTGATTTCAACGCGGTTTCGCCAGGTCATGGCATTGCACGGGGTGCAGTTGGCAATGAAGCCGCACTCAACGCTTCGCGAGCACGTTGCAGTTCGGGCGCACTCGCTTGATGGTAGATCGGCAAAATATTTTCCCACGACTGCGCAGGGACTTGGCGCGCTAAACGGGCAACACCGCGCGCGGTCAACGGCGACGCATCACCCAGCGTGATTCCTGCGCACCAGCGTGACGCGAGTTCTGGTTTTGTGCTCAGCGCCGGGCCGATGGCGACGGCTTGCATGGTGAGCGGGTGCAATGTCACCGCGTCGGCGTCAGCGCTCGCCACGGTTGCTTGCACGGTTTCAACCACTCCGCCGACGACGCGAAATAAACCATGAAAAGTGGTGTCGCGTTTCAGCGGCAGCAACACCCACCATAAACCATCACCCGCTTGCGCCGCCCGCGCAGCGAGGCTGTCGACCGCATGAACCGGCAGTTGCTCCATCCACGCTAAAGTCCGCGCCGCTACGACGCCAATGCGCAAGCCGGTAAAACTTCCTGGACCAGCGGCCACCGCTACGGCATCGACCGGACCGTGCTGGCGAATCAACCCATCCAGCAGCGACACCAACCCGCGCTCGGCCTCGCCACCGTTCAGATCGCGGTAGGCGATTTCGCGCCCGTCATGGTCGACCAAACAGGCAGAAGCCGTGCGCGCAACCGATTCAAAAGCCAGGATCATGGCGCGGATGTTCACGGCGGTGGGCAGACGACAAGTGAGAGCTACGGCTACGGGCTACCAGTTTTATATGGCTCTTCGGTGTTTCGTGAGGGTTCGCTTTCATGGGACATCCAAAAGAAGAAAAATCGAACAGGAGACGCGGAGACGCGGAGATCGGAGGAGGGGAAGATACTTGCCGGAAAAATGAGTCTTTCCTCCTCTTACCGCCGCGTCCCCGCGTCTCCTGTTCGATTTTTCTTGCTTTGATAAGGGAAAAGACCCGCACTGAACGCCGCAGAGCCTTTTATATGTGTCGTCGCCGACGATCCTGTGGTCCGTATCCTGAAGTCTGTAGTCGGTGCTCCTGCCCGACCGGATTGGACATCCGCGCCAGTCCCCTACGCTGCCCCGCCCCAGGAGAAGCCCCGTGTCGATCACCGAGCAGGATGTGCGCCATTTA
>JANMYZ010000562.1:0-6490 GCA_031382605.1 Planctomycetota bacterium
CGAATGAAGGCTTGGTATCGCCGAGTTGTACTCGGCCTGGATGCGAGATCGCCGAGTGCAACTCGGCGATCTCGGGAATCTTGGGAATGAAAAGTTCCGCCGTTTCCATTTTTAAAATAGGCTATCGAATCGCCGTCATGACACCTCGCGATACGACTCTGGCTCTGATCGAAACTTATTACCAGCGTTTTAATGCTGGTGGTGATCGAACTTCTTTTCTTGAACTGCTAACGGACGACGTCGAACATCCGGTGAATCAGGGCGGAATCGAATGTGGCAAGGCCGCGTTTCGCCAATTCCTTCAACGTATGGATCGTTGTTATCGCGAACGCATTGTCGACGTGGTGGTGATGGTCAGCACGGATGGCTTGCACGCAGCCGCTGAATTTACCGTCGAAGGCGCATACCTGCAAACGGATGACGGTTTGCCGCCTGCTCGTGGTCAGCCATATCGTTTGCCAGCGGGCGCGTTTTTTCATTTGCGCGGCGGGCAGGTCGCTCGCGTTGCGGTGCATTATAATTTGGCGGAGTGGATGCGTCAGGTTGGTGGCAGCGCGGTATAGATGGGTTTCGGTTGACCGTCGGTTTTGTCAGCATGAAAACACCACACCCACCACTGAAGGCCAAATGATCTACACCTAGACCGGCGAAATCATCGACCGCAATTCCTGTTCAAGTACCTTCACCACGCCTGGAACCACGATCATGCATATTGCCGTAGCCTCTGACCACGCCGGTTTTGCTTACAAAACCCTCATCATCGAAGAAATCCAACGACTTGGCCATCACGTCCATGACTTCGGCACCCATACGGATGCCCCGTGCGATTATCCCGTATACATTCGCCCAGCGGCTGAAGCGGTTGCCAGTGGCGCATGCGAGCGCGCAATCGTTCTTGGCGGTTCTGGTAACGGCGAAGCCATCGTCGCGAACCGTGTTAAAGGCGTGCGCTGTGCATATTGCTTCAGCGTCGACACCGCACGCCTGGGGCGGCAGCACAACGACGCGAACTGCATCGCCATCGGCCAGCGCATGGTCGATGAGGAAACCGTCTTAGCGATCGTCCGTATGTTTTTGACGACTCCGTTTGAAGGCGGTCGCCATGTTCGCCGCATCGAACTGATTGACGCCTGAGTTAAGCCGAGAAAACGCAGTGGAAAACCATTTTACCGCAAAGCCGCCAAGAGCGCAAAGAACTTATAGCAAAAACAAGAGTCGCCCGTTTGGTGAAGATCATTGATCTGATAGTTTTCGCGTCTAATCCTTGAATTCCTTCGCGCCTTTGCGCCTTTGCGGTGGAAGTTTAAATCTTACCGCTGTTTTAGATTTAGAGCTAAGCCAAACGCTCACCCGACTGCGCGAGTTTCTTCTAAGCGCTGCGGAATAACCATGCCGTCTTCGACCAGTTGATCGAAGCGTACCAACATCCAAGTGCCGTGGACGTATTCTAACGCCGTGCCGTTTTCAACCCAATCACCACTATTGAGGTAGAGTGGACGTTCCGTTCCCACTGAAATATGCCGTATCGTCGGCTGGTGAATGTGACCGCAAATGACCGCGTCAAAACCGCCACTGACGGCAGTTTCGGCGTTCATCTGTTCAAATCGATCAATCCAAGCGGTGGCATGGGAAAACTGATGTTTGATCTTTTTCATCAGCGATACAGGCCGCCAACCCAGACTACTTCGAAGAGTGTTCATGCGATTGCTGAGACGTTCAAGACAGTCGTAAGCCCACGAGCCGAAGCGGGCCAAAAAGCGATGTGCACCCATCCGCGCATCACAATGATCGCCATGCGTGATCAGCGTCCGCACGCCATCAATCGTCCATTCCAATCGATCGACTAAATGCAGTTGGCCAAAATCAAAGCCAGCATTGCTGTAACGTCGCAGCGCCTGCTCATGGTTACCCGTGACATAAAAAACGGGGACGCCATTGGCCGCGAATTTTAAAATGCGCCGGACGACTTTGGTGTGGGAATCAGGCCAATAGCGCCGATCAAACTGCTGCATGTCAATGATGTCGCCGTTGAGAATGACTTTCCCAGGGCGAACGCTTTTCAAGTAGGCCAAAAGGTCATCGGCGCGGCACGCAGGCGTTCCCAGATGCACATCCGAGATCACTAAAATGTCGATATCACGACGATGAAAAGTCAATTCCACGCAATCTTCCCTGTCGTGCCCAAGAACATAACGGCCAAACTTCCAAGGCTCCCGCCAATGAGTGCTCCGACTAAAACATCGCTCAGATAATGCAGGCCCAAGACCAAACGTGAAATGGCGACTAACAGCGTAAATGGAATCAACGCCCACATCAGAGCGGAATACACCGAACAGGCGATGACGGTAAAACACACCGCGTGCAACGTGTGGCCTGAGGGAAAACTGAACCGATCCAAGGGCGCAACCGTCAGCAATAATCCTGCTGACTCTTCACACGGGCGAAGACGATGCGTGGTGTTTTTGATGAGCTTATAAATGAGCGTGGCAACCGCACCGGTTGCCAGCATGACCAACGAAACGTCCCAAGCTGCGGCACCATACCAGAGCGGTAAAATTCCCATTAATGCAAACCACACCCAGCCGTCGCCTAGACGGCTGATAAAAGCGAAGACCTCACCAAAAAAATGATGATTGATTCGGTTGCAGCGATGGCTGGCCGCACGATCCCAAGAATTTATCCGCTGAAGTCCAAGCATGAGATTCTCCCAATAAAGTGACAGTGACAGTGAGAGAGAATGCTGTCTTGGTGGACTCCGTATGGTTCCACCGTGATGAATTCATATCTCACGATGTAGAAGAACTGATGTGCTCACAGTGAAGATTTGTCGATCTCTTACGGGCTCAATCTCGCTGTCGTTGGACAGCCAATCACGATAAACATGAACAGGTGACACCGGTTTGGGGTGATAAAATGCCACTTCATTTGCGGAAATATTCCCCACGCCTGATCTCCTCGTCTCCGCGCCGCACCACGACCTAAGTTATTTCTGCGCTGGATTCCTTGCAATCTTTCGGACGTTTTCACCAACGCTTCATAATACCAAGTTAAGATAACGAATATGTTCCAGCGAACCGTCGCCCGATCATTCTCGCCTTTGCGGTCACGTGCCGATCAGCGTTTCGCCATGACGCCGGCGAAACCACCTGCGCTGATCATGAACCTTTTATTGATCGCGTTGTTGCCGGTGAAATCGCTGTGCGGCGGCAATCAAAGACTCTTGGCTGGTTACCGCGCATCACGCTGTTGGCGCAGGGCAGTAACTCTGATCTCCATCCATATTTTGGCCGCCCGTGGCGGTGGCTGAATTCACCCGAACCAACGGAACCCGATGAACGCACCCGTTACCATCCCTGTCCCGTCCTCCACCGACCGCTTCCATCAACGATTTTTCGACGCGGTCTATTCCCGTTCGCTGCTTTATAATACCTGCTGGGAAGATCCGGCGATTGACCGTTTGGCTTTGCAGCTTGATCATCAAGACACCTTGATGCTGATCACCAGCGCGGGCTGCAATACGCTCGATTACGCGCTGTTAGCACCCAAAAGAATTCACGCTGTCGATGCGAATCCGCGCCAAACGGCTTTGCTTGAACTCAAGCAGGCGGGCATTCGTCACCTTGATTTCGACGACTACTTTCGACTTTTCGGCGACGGCAATCATGCGGGTGTTCGTGATTTGTACCGCACTCGGCTGCGCAACGATCTCTCGCCTTTTTCGCAACTCTATTGGGATAAGCGCCTGCACTGGTTCTCTGGTCGCGGTTGGCGTAACAGCTTTTACTTCCACGGACTTTCTGGATTAGTGGCGCGCGTGGTGCGCCAATTGATTTCCATGAGCCGTGCGTTGCGAAAAGCGTTCAATGACTTGCTGTCAACCAAAGATCTTGCCGCTCAACAACACATCTATGACACCGAAGTAGAACCGCGATTGTGGAACAAAGCCATGCGCTGGGCAGTTTCTCGCCGTTCGACCATGAGCTTACTTGGCGTTCCTTATCCGCAGGCCCGCGCGGTTGAAGACAGCCATGAAGGCGGCATTGCCGGATTCATTCGTTCATGCATCCGTACAGTTTTCCGCGATCTTCCGTTATGGAATAATTACTTTTGGACGGTCTACCTGCGCGGTCATTACACCCGCGACTGCTGCCCGGAATATCTCAAAGAGGCTAATTTCTTAGCCCTTAAAGGCGGCTTGGTTGATCGCATTGTCCCGCACACCACGACCGTGACCAAATTCTTGACCAGCGGCGATGAACCGATTTCCCGTTTCATTTTGCTCGATCACATGGATTGGATGGCGCATTATTTCCCAGCCGCATTAGACGAAGAATGGCAAGCCTTGGTGGCTCGCGCTGCGCCTCAATCGCGTATTCTGTTTCGCAGTGCCAGTGTTGAACCGACTTTCCTGGATGCCGTGCGTTTAAAAGATTCCATCGGCTCGCCCAACATCAAACTGACTGATCATCTGCGCTTTGATCGGCCGCTGGCGGAAGCATTACACCAGCGCGACCGCGTGCACACTTACGCTAGTTTCCACATTGCTGATCTGGTGCGCTAATGGCTGGCGACCTAGCGGTTATCCGACAACTGCTGCGTGGTGAACCGCGTGGCGGCGATCACAAAGATCGCTTGGAGCGTTTCTATGGCCCACAGGCCGACGCTTACGATCGCTTTCGCGAGCGACTGCTGCATGGTCGCCGCGAATTGATTGAGGCACTGCCAGCGGGAACCGGCGCCCATGTGGTTGAATTAGGCGGCGGCACTGGGCGAAATCTGGAATTCTTCGGCAAGCGCATCAACGACTTCGCATCAGTAACCTTGGTCGATCTCTGCCCAGCACTGCTTGCCCAGGCCAAGGCACGTTGCGAGGCGCAGGGATGGAACAACGTGCGTTGCATCGAAGCCGACGCGACCCGTTTTGGCCCACAGCAACCCGTCGATGCGGTCTATCTGAGTTATTCGCTGACCATGATTCCCGATTGGTTCGCTGCTATCGACAATGCTATCGCCATGCTCAAACCCGGTGGCCATGTGGGCGTGGTTGATTTCTACGTTTCGCGTAAACATCCCGCCCATGGATTACGCCGCCACGGAATGTTCAATCGAACTTTTTGGCCGTTGTGGTTTGGCCATGATGGCGTCAGACCAAATCCTGATCACTTGCCTTATTTGATGGCTAAAACCACAGCGGTTGAATTGGTCGAGAGCGAAGCCCGCGTGCCGTACTTACCTGGGCTTCGCTGCCCGCATTATCGCTATATTGGTAAGAAAATTGGTTGAATCTATAAACCGCAGTTGAAAACCTTTTTACCGCTATACCCCGTTGGGGCACTTAGCCGCAAAGAGCGCAAAGGACTTAGAACAAAAATGAAGTTCACCCATCTAGTGAAGCCATCGATCAACTCAATTTCGAGTCCAAGCTTTGTTTTCCTTTGCGTCTTTGCGCCTTTGCGGTGGAAGTTTGAATTCCGACCGCGGTTTCTAGGTTGAAGCGTCTGAGGGAGTTCTTTATGTCGGTGGCAGTACCGAATAATCGGCCATTGGTCGGAAGTCGGTGAGCGGCGTGACGGTACCTGTGGTTCGTGCTGCGCGTAGACGCGCGAGGTCGATGTCGCCGATCGCTACATGCGGATGATTCCAGGTGCTTTCCGCAGCAATGCCGTCGTTTGGAAAGCCATCATCGCAGGGGGTTAATATGGCGGCGGAACCTGCCGCAGTTTCGAATCCGCTTACACTAGGCACGCCGCCGACCAAGGGTGCGTGGACGACGGCACAGGAATTTTCTACGCAGCGCGCGGCGGCGCAGCGACGCACGCGATTAAATCCGGCGCGGTCATCAGTCCATGATGGGACCAGTAATAATTCTGCTCCGGCGAGCGCAGCGGCGCGGGCGGCTTCGGGAAATTCACTGTCGTAACAGATCAGCACGGCGGTGCGCACGCCGTCGATGAGGAATGACTGGAGCTGATGAGTCGCCGCGACGTGATCGCGTTCCCATGGGGTCGGATGCAATTTATCTTGATGACGAAGACTGCCGTCTGGTGACGCGATGACGCAACGATTGTAGGTGCGATCATTGACTCGTACCAGATGCGTTCCGGCGCAGACAGATAACGAATGACGTTGTGCGACTTCAGCGGCAAAGGTCTGCCACGTAGTCGTCCAACGCTCCCAATGCGGATCGAGAGCGAGTAATGAGGCGGTGATATATTCGCCGAAAACGACGAGCCGCGCGCCACCATCAGCGGCTTCGGTGACGAGCGATTCAAGACGACGTCGCCATTCGATTTCTGATGAGGGAATCCACGCTGGTGTGGCGATCGCTGCCACTCGCCAAGTCAGTTGGCTCATGAACTGGCTCCAAGAGAAATAGTTTTAAGATCAGGATTTCGCCATTCCATCAACAGCGCGCAGTCGGCCGCGTCGGCATCGGGTAAATAATGATGCACCAATGACTGTGGTTGCAGGCCAGCACGCAACTGTGGCG
>JANMYZ010000571.1:0-2930 GCA_031382605.1 Planctomycetota bacterium
AAGTGGACGTGATGGTGATCCCACTCAGCTTAAAAGTGGGTTGGTGAAAATGATGAGACCTGAGCTGCAGGTGCAGGCATGAGCCCCATGATTTTATCTGGCTCTGCGGCGTTTCGTGTGGGTTCAATTTCTTTGGACAACGAAAGACGAAAATATCGAACAGGAGGCGCGGAGCCGCGGAGCCGCGGTGATAGGAGGAGGGGAAGATGCTTGCCGAGAGAATGTGCTTTTCCTCCTCTCATCTCAGCGGCTCCGCGCCTCCTGTTCGATTTTCCTCCCTCTTTGATGAGCCCCAAGGGCCGAGAAAAGACCCACTCGAAACGACGCAGAGCCTTTTATCTCAGGCTTCGCGTGACCAATGCCGGTGTTGCGCGATCATGGCGATAAAGTTGGCGACAAATTCTTTCATCGGCAGCGTCGCTTCGATGACACCGTCCATGGATGTCGGCCGGCTGCGCAATGTGGGATGGATGGCCGACTCGAATAAGGGAATGGCTCCTCTCCCCAGGCCGATCGTCTTACTGTGCAAGTAGGCGTCTTGCATGAATCGAATCGCCTCGCTCATCAGGCATAGGGACGCGATACTGGGTTGACCGCCCGGCACCAAGACCGCATCAAAGGTGATGGATCCGGTGGTTTGCAGCGAATGCGTGGGCGTGAACACGGTTCCGTCATCGCCGGTAATCGGACTCAGCGTTGGTGCCAACAATTCGAGCGTTGCCCCCCCGGCTTCTATGCCAGCTCGGACAGCGGTGAGATCGCTTACTTGGAAACCATCCGCCACCAGTGCGGCAACGCGACGAGTGGCAATCGTTGGCTGGCGGATTGGCACCATGCTGAGCGCAGGTGAAGTTTTCATGGAGGACCGTTTGGCTCGTTCTTTACGAGAATCCGGGCGGTTGACGTCGACTGCCTCGGCGATCTCCAGCGCAAGAGCGTAATCGATGGGGGCAAGAATTTCGTCCACCACTCGTTGGCGTACGGGACGCAGAGTGACTTTTGAAAGCTCAAAGCGCAATGCGTTGGTTAAGTGCCGCCGTTCCGCTTCGCTCAAGCTATCGAGAAACAGACGTGCCTGACTAAAGTGGTCGGAGAAACTTTCGCTGCGTTCGCGGACCTTTGATCCATTGATACGTTCGCGAAAATGACTGAAACTATCAGCCATGCTGGCCGGTTTGGGAAAACCGCCACCAATCGAATTGGGATGATAATTCGCTCCGCCGGTCGGAATTCCGTGGCGCCCAAAACCATCGTGCTGGTGATTGTGAACCGTGGCGAGCGGTCGATTGATTGGCAGTTCGGCGAAGTTTGGTCCACCCAGGCGGGTGATTTGCGTATCCAAATAAGAAAACAAACGAGCCTGCAACAACGGGTCTTCGGTGACATCAATCCCAGGGACGAGATTGGCGACACAGAAGGCGACCTGCTCGGTTTCCGCGAAAAAATTAGTTGGATTGCTGTTCAGCGTTAGTTTTCCGATGCGCTGAACTGGGACCAATTCTTCGGGTAGCAACTTGGTGGGGTCCAACAGATCGAATCCATATTTCAGCACATCAGCTTCCGGCACCACTTGGATGCCGAGTTCATATTCGGGATAGTTGCCAGCCTCGATGGCGTCCCACAAATCACGGCGGTGGAAATCAGCGTCCTTGCCGGCCAGCTGCTGCGCTTCTTCCCAGGCTAGGCCGTGCATGCCCAACAAAGGTTTCCAATGGAACTTCACCAGATGCGACATCCCCTCGGCATTGACCAGGCGGAAGGTGTGCACGCCGAAACCTTCCATCATCCGGTAGCTGCGTGGAATGCCACGATCCGACATTACCCACATGACCATGTGAGCGGTCTCTGGCATCAACGAGATGAAATCCCAGAAACGGTCGTGGGCTGACGATGCCTGTGGGATTTCCTTGCGCGGATCTGGCTTGAGCGCGTGCACAAGATCCGGAAATTTTATTCCGTCCTGAATGAAGAAGACCGGCATATTGTTGCCAACCAAATCGAAATTACCCGCCTCAGTATAGAACTTGGCCGCGAAGCCGCGCACGTCCCGTACGGTGTCCGCCGATCCACGAGAGCCCACCACGGTGGAGAAACGAACAAACACCGGCGTGATGAGCGCTGGGTTGGTAAGAAATGAAGCCGTGGTGTACCGAGCGAGTGATTCGTAGACCTGGAAAGTTCCATGCGCTCCTGCACCACGAGCATGTACTACCCGTTCAGGAATGCGCTCATGGTCGAAGCGCATGATCTTTTCCCGCAGGTGGAAATCTTCCAACAGGGTTGGCCCTCGAACGCCGGCGGTCAGCGAATTTTCGGTTTGGCTGATGCCGACACCTTGATCAGTGGTCAGGTGGGAATTCTCAGCTGGCTGGTGGAAACCAGCTAGCTGAGTGGTTTTTTCAGTGGTTGGCTGAGGAACGGGTGGCTTGGGCAACATGGGAATCTCACGTGAGGTGGATGCTTGTGACAAAACACCGTGTCTGTCAGCGGAAGCATTCGCAGCTAAGCTGATCTCGTGCCAAGCAGGTTGCGCAGGATGTCTACTTATATGCTTAACGTTTCCTTGTTTTTTTAGAGGTAAATTGTCGAAGACATAAATAAATCGACCTTAAATTGAACCCTAAAACGGAGTCCAAGAAAAATCAAACGGAATGGATGAATGGCGATAAGCAAAGGTCGATGACCGACTGACCACCAGCATTGCAAAATAAGCGGATGTTCGTTCACCGCTCGGTCGATTTGCACGCCCTTAGCGTGCGCTGTGGTCTGGCGGCGAGCTCCCCGCAAGTCAATGGCGTTGCGTTAGTAAAAACGCCATGAATTACCGTGTTTATCTGCAATTTAGCACTTGACATTCAGCTCAGAAAAAATTTTCGGGGCTTATGGCTATTCCCCGTTCCTTTCCTCGCGCAGCGAGTTTCGCTGCCTTC
>JANMYZ010000588.1:0-2085 GCA_031382605.1 Planctomycetota bacterium
TGTGGGTGAAGGGTTCCGGCGGCGATCTGCGCACATCGAAGAAGGAGAATTTCTCCTCGCTCTACCAGCAGAAGCTGCTCGAGCTGATCCCGCTCTACAACGCCGCACCGGTGAAGGGCCCGAAGACCGACGTTGAAGACAACATGGTCGGCATGTACCCGCACTGCACCTTCAACCTGAACCCGCGTGCAACCTCGATCGACACGCCGTTGCACTCGTTTGTTGCGCGCAAACACGTCGATCACATGCATCCGAACTCGGTTATTTCCGTGGCGGCGTCGAAGAACGCCAAAGAACTGACCAAGAAAATCTACGGCGACGATTTGATCTGGACGCCATGGCAGCGCCCTGGTTTTGACCTTGGTCTGCAACTCCAATCGATCACCGCCAAGCACCCAAACGCCAAAGGCGTGATCATGGGCGGCCACGGGGTGATCAATTGGGCGGATGAAGATCAGGCCTGCTACAACCTGACGATGGACATCATCAAAAAAGCTGACGACTACATCGCCAAGTGCGACAAGGGTGAGAAAACTTTCGGCGGCCAAAAGTACCAGTCGCTTGACGCCGCTAAGCGTAAAGAAGTCTTAGTCGCCGTGTTGCCATGGCTGCGTGGCCAAGTGTCGAAACAGAAGCGCTTGATCGGCACCGTGCAAGATGACGAGACCATGTTGCGCTTTGTTAACTCAGTTGACGCCCCGCGCTTGGCTGAACTGGGTACCAGTTGCCCCGACCATTTCTTGCGCACTAAAATCAAGCCGCTGTATGTGGCGTGGAATCCGCAGGTCGAAGATATCACGGCGCTGCGCAACAAGCTCGTCAGCGGCCTAGAACAGTACCGTAAAGACTACGCTGCTTACTACGCCAAGTGCAAGCGCGCCAACTCGCCCGCCATGCGCGACGCGAATCCAACCGTCATGTTGATCCCTGGCGTCGGCATGATTGCCTGGGGCAAAGATAAGTCTGAGAGCCGCGTTACGGCTGAGTTTTATAACTGCGCGGTCGAAGTGATGCGCGGTGCCGAAGCGATGGACGAATACGTCGCCATCGATCTGCAAGAAGCTTTCGATATCGAATACTGGTTGCTCGAAGAAGCGAAGCTCAAGCGCATGCCGCCAGAGAAAGAATTGTCGCGCCAAGTCATCGCCGTCATCGGCGCTGGCTCAGGAATCGGCAAAGAAGTGTCGCATCGCTTGATCAAAGATGGCGCGCACATCGTGTGCGTCGACATGGGCGCAGAATCCGCCAACGCCACGGCGAAGGAACTCACTGACATTCACGGCATCGGCATCGGCGTCGCGGGCACGGGAATCAGCGGTTGCGGCCCGGCCATCGGCCTGACTGCCAACATCACCAGCCGCGCCACTATTCGCGCAATGCTGGAAGACGTCATCATCGCCTACGGCGGTGTCGACACGGTGATGATCACCGCTGGCATCTTCGTTGCGCCGGACACCAAGGGCGTCATTCCTGATGAAAAATGGGGCCTGACTTTTGACATCAACGTCATCGGCCAAGCCTTCGTCGCGGAAGAAGCGTATAAAATCTGGAAAGAACAAGGCCTGAAGGCGAACCTGATCATCACCACCTCGGTCAATGCCGCCGTGGCGAAGAAGGGCAGCTTGGCTTACGACACTTCGAAAGCCGCAGCGAATCACTTGGTTCGCGAACTGGCGATCGAGATGGCTCCGCTCGTGCGTGTCAACGCCGTCGCCCCTGCGACCGTCGTTCAAGGCAGCAACATGTTCCCGCGCGATCGCGTGATCAGTTCGTTGGCAAAGTACAACATCGCCTACAGCGAGAGCGAAGACACCGAATCGCTGCGCACCAAGTTGGCGAATTTCTACGCCGAACGCACGCTGACCAAGCAGCCGATCACTCCTGCTGATCAGGCCGAAGCGTTGTTTGTGTTGGCGTCGAATCGCCTGTCGAAGACCACCGGTCAGGTGATCAATGTCGACGGCGGATTGCACGAAGCGTTCTTGCGCTGAAGCGCTTGGCGCTGAAGGGCGCTGAAGGGCGCTGATAGCCCCCGCCTCCATGCCCAACATGGAGGCGGTTTTATTTACCCGAAAAACCGCGATA
>JANMYZ010000594.1:0-10199 GCA_031382605.1 Planctomycetota bacterium
GCAACGCGGCATCGGCGACCTCGCCTTTATGAGTTCGGATCCAATGATCGTAGAGCGTCTGTTGACGTTGTGGCGAAAGATCGCCGGGTTGGTCGGCGGTGAGCTCGCGACCACGTAGAGCCCATAAGGTTGCGGCGACCGACACGGACAAATTCAAACTCTGTGGGAAACCCACCATCGGAATAAGAAAATGTCCGTCAGCCAGTTGTGAGGCCGCTGGAGAAACACCGCTGCCCTCGTTACCAAAGACGATGGCCAGCGGGCGTTCGTCCAACAGCGGACGCAGATGATCCGGACTCGACACCGCTCCTGCAGCAAGGTCAGTCACCAGAATGCGATAGCCTTCGGCACGCAGCGCAGCGTACGCGGCGGCGATCTCAGGAAATACCTGCAGATCCATATACAGATGACTGCCCTGCGAAACTTTGGGATTTACCTTAAAACTATTTCTCCCGGTGGTGACCACCACGCGTTGCAGCCCGAAAGCGTCGCACGTGCGCACGATGGCGGTGGCGTTGTGCGGATCGAAACAATCTTCGACTACCACGACTAAACGTTCGGTACGACGAGCCAATACTTGACGATATTTTCGCGCCCGCTGTGCCGTTACCAAAGCATCAAGCGGATGCGGCGGCACCGGACTAGGAAGATCACTCCGACCAATCGTCGGATGTTCAGGACCAAGCATGGTTTCTCCCGTCGCATTTACTTCCAGCGAACCACCGAGAAATCCAAGTCGCCAAAAGACATCGGACATCGGACATCGGACATCGGACATTCACAAACATACGACCCTCCCTGCCGGATCGATTTGCACGGGAAGTCGCGTTAATGATTCTCCTGAGCACGGACCATCGACGCATAAGCCACTGTCGGCCTCAAACAGCGCCCCGTGCATATTACAAATCAGCTCGCGATCGCCGTGCTTACAGCGCCCATCACCGTAATCCAAACCGATGCCGATATGCGGGCACGAATTGCGATAGCCGTGTACGACACCATCAAGGTTGACCAGAATGACCTCAAAGCCATCAGGATGCTTGACCATCACTTGATCGAAATCGCTCGTACCATGGAGAATCACCGGCATGGCGGCGGAAGATCTTACGAATACGAATCACGGCAAGAGCGTCCCGCGCTGGTTTGCGTTCGGCCTACCGACGTCGCTGCTCTCTATGCAAACAGCACCAAGACTTTGCCCAGGTTCGCTCTAGCGCCCTTACGCGGCGCCCTAGATTGCCGCACCATGTCAGCTATTTGGGCATTATCCGACCTGCATCTTTCGACCTCTGGGGCCAAGCCCATGGATGTGTTCGGCGACCATTGGGGTAATCACGCCGGACGCATGGCAGAAAACTGGGATCGCTTGGTGGCGCCAGATGACATCGTGCTGACTCCTGGCGATTTTAGCTGGGCCTCTAAACCGCCGGAAGTTGCTGGCGATTTTGCGTGGTTAGGTGCGCGTCCTGGTCACAAGGTGATGGTCAAAGGCAACCACGATTATTGGTGGACGGGCACGCATAAACGCATGGCCGAATTGCTGCCGCCGAACACGTATGCATTAAAAAAAACCGCTGTGTCGATTCATGGCGTTGGTTTTTTTGGTGTTCGTGGCGGTGATTTCGCCGCTTTGACACGCTACGGTGACACTCGTACAGCCGAAGATATTGAGGCGTGGCTGGTGCGCGAAGAGCATGAACTCAAATTATCCATCGCCGCACTGGATCAGTTAGATGCTACCGCTGGTCGCCCGCGCGGACTGCGCGTGTGCCTGTTTCATTATCCGCCCATTCCACCAGGGCGCACGGCCAGTCGTTTCACCTCGTTGATCGAAGCCGCAGGAGCGACCTTTTGTATTTACGGCCATTTGCATGGTCAAGAATTAGGACCCGCAAAAGTAGAGGGCACCTGGAACGGCGTGACGTATCGCTGCACCAGTTGTGATCAGGTTGCCTTCAGCCCTACGTTGGTTTGTCAGCTGTAACCCCGGAGCATCTTCATGATCATCAACCGTCTGGTTAGCCTTGCTGCCGTGATTGCCGGTGGACTCAGCTCCCTTCAAGCAGCGGTCACGCTCGCCTCGCCGTTTACGAACCACGCGGTACTGCAACGCGGAATTGAAATTCCCGTTTGGGGAAGCGCTGCTGCTGGCGAAAAAGTGACGGTTACTTTTGATGGCCAAAATAAATCGGTTACGACGGGTGCCGACGGACGCTGGCTGGTGAAACTTGCCTCACACCAAGCGGGTGGTCCTTACGAGCTCACCATCGCGGGCACCAATACCATCACGCTCACCGATGTTTTGGTCGGTGAGGTCTGGATCTGCTCCGGACAATCCAACATGGAATGGACGGTGAAACAAAGCCGTGACTCAGAGCAAGAAATTGCTGCTGCCAACTTCCCAAAATTACGTCACTTCGCCGTCGAAAAAAAAGTTTCTGAGCAACCCGTATCGACCTGCGGTGGAACGTGGACCGTATGCTCGCCGCAAACCGTCGGCAACTATACCGCTGTCGGTTATTTCTTCGGACGCAAACTCGTTCAAGAACTTGACGTACCCATTGGTTTAATGCATACGTCCTGGGGTGGAACTCCTGCTGAGGCGTGGACCAGCAGACCGGCGCTTACCAGCACGGCGCCATTTACTGACGCGGTTTCGGCGTGGGATAAGCGCGTAGAAAATTTCCCTGCCGCACTTGAGAAATACCAAAAGACCATGGAACAATGGGCGAAAGACGCCGCCACGGCAAAGGCAGAAGGGAAGCCTGAACCGAAAAAACCAAAGGCTCCCGAGGGCAAGATCAATCAGAACTCCCCGACGGCACTCTACAACGGCATGATCAATCCACTGGTGCCGTACGGCATTAAAGGCGCGATTTGGTATCAAGGTGAGGCCAACGTGGGCCGAGCGAAAGACTATCATGCACTGCTGTCGCTAATGATCGGTGATTGGCGACAAAGCTTTGGCCAAGGTGATTTTTCATTCTACGTTGTTCAACTAGCAAATTTCATGGAGCGCAAACCACAACCAACTGACACTGGCTGGGCCGCGCTGCGTGAAGCCCAATATCTGACCACGACCACGGTGAAAAATACTGGCTTGGCATTGGCGATCGATATCGGCGAGGCCAAAGACATTCACCCGAAAAATAAGCAAGATGTCGGATTGCGTTTAGCGCTCAACGCACTGGCGAAAGACTACGGCAAGAAAATCGAATATTCCGGACCCGTTTATAAGAGCATGAAAATTGATGGCAGTAATATCGTACTGTCGTTCGATCACCTGGGCGGCGGCCTTATGGTGATTGGCGACACGTTGACCGGCTTTGCCATCGCCGGTGCCGATAAGAAATTCGTCTGGGCCGACGCAAAAATCGTTGGGGACACCGTGGTCGTATCCGCTGCTTCAGTGACCGCTCCGACAGCGGTGCGCTATGCCTGGGGCGACAATCCCGCGTGTTCACTGAGCAATAAAGCCAATCTACCCGCCGTTCCATTTCGGGCAGCGGCTCCCGTTCAGGCAGCGGCGCCGTAATTATTTTCGGCTCGGCTGCGTTTCGTAATCCATTCCATGCTGACAGGTAAGTCATGACCAATAACCCGAAGCTGATTCCTTACCTCGCAGAGCTGATCGAACACGGGAAAACGTTACACTATAAGGACCGCTACGGTTCTTTGCTGAAGGTGAACATTCAGCCGTTGGCTCAGCTCAACAAAATGAATTCCGATGCGGCAACCTTAGCTAAAATGAGCGCGCTTGGCGTGAAAGATGCCTTGGTTATTGGCAGCAATGAAGCGGGCGTTCCGCTCATCATTGCTTGCCAAACACTGAAGACGTATCTGCTCGATCCAGAGATGAAAAACCCTGGTAGCTACCTCAAAAACGAAATCGTCATTTCTCTCCAATAAGCTCAATTTAGCTCTGCGTCGAACGCTCTGAAGTCGCCCGTTCCTCTTTTCGTTTGCCGCCTATGTTTCCGCGCCAATGCAAAGCCTGATCCCCAACGTCCCGCTGCCTATGAGTCGCGCGGAAATGTCCGAATGGTGGGGCTGGGATGAACTCGACATCCTCTTAATCAATGGTGATGCCTATGTTGATCACCCGTCGTTTGGGATTGCGTTAGTCGGGCGATCGTTGGTCGATGCGGGTTTTCGCACAGGCATCGTTGCTCAACCGCAGTGCGATGAAGATTTTTTGGTGATGGGTCGGCCAGCGCTCTTTGTCGGGGTCAGTGCTGGCAATATTGATTCGATGCTCAACCACTTTACCGCTGCACGTAAACCTCGGCGGCAAGATCATTATAGCCCTGGCGGAAAAGCCGGGCTGCGGCCTGACCGCGCGTCGATCGTTTATACCAACACGGTGCGTAAATTATTCAAAGGCGTGCCGGTTGTTCTTGGCGGAGTAGAGGCCTCGCTGCGCCGCCTTGCGCATTGGGATCATTGGAGCAATACCTTTCGCCGCTCAATTTTGGCTGACAGCAAAGCGGATTTGCTCGGCTACGGCATGGCTGAACAACAAATTTTGGAAATCGCGCATCGCCTACGGGGCGGTGAATTGATTCGTGATTTGAATGATGTGCGCGGCACCTGTTGGATGGCCAATAGTCGCGAGGCGATTCCCGACCCGTGGGCGCGTGGCAAAGTCGAAACCCCCTCTTTCGAAGCCATCTCCACCGACACCGCCAAGTTTGCTGAAGGTGAACGCATTCATTTCTTAGAGCAAGATCCCCAGCGCGGGCGCGTGGTGGTGCAACCAACCGGCAGTCGTTTCGTGGTACAAAATCCACCTGCGCCGGCGCTTGATGAAACCGCGCTCGATCGCATTTATGGCTTGCCGTATACGCGCCGCGAACATCCCGCCTATGTCGCTGGCGTGCCAGCCCTGGAAACGGTAAGGACCACGATTGTGACGCACCGTGGCTGCGTGGCGAACTGCAACTTTTGCTCGATTGTTTATCACCAAGGAAAGGACATCCAAAATCGCAGCGTTGAATCGGTGGTCAAAGAAGCGGAGCACATCGCCTCGCTCCCAGGCTTCAACGGCACCATCAGCGACGTGGGTGGCCCAAGCGCCAATATGTTTCGGATGAAATGCGGAAAAATGCGCAAGTTCGGTTCATGCGTCCATCGTGATTGCTTGCTCCCGACGCCATGCCCAAGTCTTGAAAGCGGTGCTGATGAAAACATCACCGCGCTGCGACGCATTCGCGGACTGAAAGGCGTCAAACACGTCTTTATTCAGAGTGGCATTCGCTACGACCTCGCCCTGCGCGATGGCGACGCCTACATCGACGAAGTCGCCCGTCACCACGTCAGCGGCATCATGAAAGTTGCGCCTGAATCGACCGACGATCGCGTCTTAGCACTGATGAACAAACCATCATTCGATACCTTTCGCCGCTTCAAAAAACGTTTCCAACTCGCGACCAAAAAAGCTGGCCGTAAACAATTCATGACCGAATACTTGATCGCTGGTCATCCGGGCTCATCGCTTACCAGCATGGTGAACACTGCCGCTTCGCTGCGCGACGAAGACATGCAGCCGGACCAAGTGCAAGAATTCGTGCCGATTCCGATGACGATTTCGACCGCCATGTACGTCAGTGGACTCGATCCTTTTACCATGCAACCGATCGAGGTCAGTCGTGGCGACCGCGAACGTCGCATGCAAAAAGCGCTGATCCACTCGCAAAAACCCGACAATCGCAAATTAGTTTTAGAAGCCCTGCAACGCACCGGCCGCATGGATCTGGCCGACAAATTACTCGGTGGCGGAATCGAAAGTGGCAACCACTTACAAGACCGCGCGAAACGCGGCGGTTACGTTGGCCCAGCGTACATGGCCGGTGGATCGCTCGACCAAGTGATCGATGAAGACGAAGCCAAACTCGACGATCATGACGGCCACTTCCCCGAACCAGGCGTCGAAACCGTGGCGCTCGCCTGCGGCACCAAAGTGCCGAAACACCTCGCCGAGGCTGCAAATCGCGGCGGTTTCAATGCCAGCTGGCGAGGAAAAAAGAACACGGCGACGATCAAGCCGATGCAGCGAAAACGGCCTTAGCGCTAAAGAGCGCTAAAGAGCGATGGCGCTCTTCGTGATGAATGTTCTTGGTCACGGATTGGTGTCGGTAGCGTCATTACGATCGGGCAAAAAGCACGCTATCATCGCCGCTAGCAAAAATAGCCCCCCTGCGCTAACGAGCGCCGAGCTGTAATCCTTAAAGTAGATGCACAACACCGTTCCGGCTGCCGCTGCGATGCGGCCGAAGTTGTAGCAGAAGCCCGCGCCCGTGGTGCGGATGAGCACCGGAAACAAGGGCGGCAAATACATGGTAAAAAGACCGAATACGCCTTGGCAAATTCCGATGGTTAACAAGAACGGCCACAGACCGGCCATCGTACGAGTAGTGGAGTAGCACCACACCATGGTCAGACCATAGATAATGAACATGCCGACGATGGAACGACGATAACCAAATTTGCGCGCCATCACCGCAGCAATAAAGTTACCGATGATCGACGTGAGCATGATCCAGGTCATGGCATGCACAGCAACACGGGTAAGTTCACCTTTATCCAGCGCGGAAAATTCTGGTAGTGCTCGCAGATGTTGGCTGCACCAAAATATGAACGCCCAGTGCGCCGTCAGGCCAAGGGCGCACACGCTCAGAGTCAACAATGTGACTTTGCGTACATCGCCACGAAAAAGATCAAGAATGCCATTTGGTTGACTATGCGTTTGCGCCTGTTTTTTCGCCTCATGCCACGCTGCCGTTTCGGGCACCGCATGGCGAATCCACAACGTCACTAGCGCAGGCAGGATCCCGACGAGAAATACCCAACGACTTTCATAACCGGGAATAGTCGACAACAGAAAGACTGACAAGCTCGCCAGGAGGACGCCGATATTCACGCCGGATTGGAGAATCGCCGCCAGCCATGGACGCCACGTTTTCGGCCACGTTTCTGCCAACAACGAAGCACCGACCGCCCACTCGCCGCCGATACCCAGGGCGGCGAGGAAGCGACAGACCATCAATTGTTCCCACGATTGGGCAAAGAACGACAAACCAGTGAAACCTGAGTAAGTTAATATGGTTAAGGTCAGTGCTCTACTGCGCCCGAGCCAGTCGCCGATGCGGCCAAAAAAAGCGCCGCCGAATGCCCATCCGACTAAGAAGGCAGCCTGAATGAAGGCCGCCTTTTCTTTCACTGCCGGATCGCCGTCTGGTAGCAGCATGAGATGCGCAACAAAGGCGACCGCCACCAAGGTGTACAGATGCATATCGAGACCGTCGAACATCCAACCAAGCCAAGCGGCGATGCCGGACTTCCATTGCTGTGGTGACAGATCACGAAGATGTTTAACGTCGGTGTCGCTCATGCGGGCGGGACGTTATACGGGTCAGTCCGTACGACTAATGAAAAATATCGCGCGTCATCACGGTTCGACTTGGCCGTAAATCGTGAATAATCTGCATGATTTCCATTCGACGCCATTCCATCTGCACGCCTGGATCAGCCCCGACTCCAGTCTGCGTTAGGGCAACGGATTCGATCCCGTGCCCACGTCCAAGGCGTGGTAACTTAAATGTCCATGGATGAAGCCGGTCGCTTCAATGCCGTTATGGCGCATTTGAATAAGAAAAGATTTTCCCTGAAGACGGACAAAATACGGCTTCGCCTGATCCAAGGTGCCATACCAAGCCAAGGTCGCCGTTTCGCTTTCTTGCTGAACTCGCGCACGCAGTTCATTCACTGCCGCATCGGGAAATTGGCCGATAAATTCGTCAACCAAACGATTATACGCGTACTGCCCGACCGCTGATAATTTGCCCAACACGACACCAACAGGCTGCGGCCGACCTGGCACACGCTCGATGTCAGCAGGAATACCTTGGTCCGGCGAAACCGTGATTAACTGCGCCAATACTTGCTGCTCTTTGCTGAGCGATTCAAATAATGACACTGCGCGCAGATTCGCAGTCGGTACTTGTGGCCATGGATTGTAGCCGACCATCACCGGACTAAAGCGGACTTGTCCGCCAGAAACTTCCATGCTCAGGCTGAAATGATGGCCTTCGAAACGCCAACCCCAATCGCCCTCGCCACCCTCGCCAATAGCACCGAAGAGGGAAAAGTGGCACCAGCCAGGACCGCCGCCTGGTTTCGACGTCGGCGAGCGATTCAAACCCGTGATACTGAACTCTGGCTGACCTGGGCCTTCAACGCGCATGATTTGTAAATATCGCTGATAGCCATCAATCGACAACGATGCTCGCAACAACGCGTGTAAACGGTCAACTGCTTGCGGGCTCATTTTTTCAACCGGCACGCCGAAGCGACCCTGCGGAGCATAGGTCGATCCCACCGCGTCGGGGTTGGTCAACAACGGCGTTGGAATATAGTTCCAGAATTTATGCTCCTTGCCGCCATAACTGAACGTCGCCAGTTTCATTTCTTGCGCTGGCAAGACCTCGGCCAAAGCCTTTGCCGCAGCCGCCATATTGGTTACGAGTTCGCTTTGAGTCGCAGCTGGCGGCGCGTACCGCTTTGCGTCTGGTGGAACAGCCGTGATGACGGCGGCAAGTAAAATGGTAGCGAGCATGAAGAGTCTCCGCAGGCGATGGGGGAAGTCATAACCTCGATAGATGTTCGACGTTGACCAGCGATTCATCGCCGATGACCCGTTCATCGTAAGGCCAGCGCTTGAGAAAATGCCGTCTGCACATTCACTTTTCCTGACGCGAGATACCTTCGGCGTGTCTGATTCACCTTGGACTGCGTCCCAGGTGGGCGTACCTGAACGATGTTCTCCAAAGTCGATCTCACTAGCCTGCGCCACCGTCGGAGTCACCAATGTTCTTGTTTTTAGCCCATACGTATCTTCGCCTAGCACTAGTCGCCGCCTGCGCTTTTACCGTCGTCGCCTGCGCCAAGACGGTGCGTTCACCGCCAGCGCCAACATTGCCAGCGATTAATGCCGCGATGAAAATCTGTACCGATAGCAAAGAGATCGCCGGCGCGGTAACCATGATCGTCAGTCACGATCGCATACGGCATCTTGGCGCTACCGGATTTGCGGACATCGCCACGCAACGACCAATGACCAACGACACGCTTTTCTGGATCGCGTCGATGACCAAGCCCATCACGGCGTCTGCCATCTTCATGTTACAAGACCAGGGCAAGCTGTCGCTCGACGATCCGGTAAGTAAATATATTCCTGCCTTAGAGATAGTCGCGACCGCTGATGGAATACGCGGAAACATTACCCTCAAACATTTACTCACCCACACTTCTGGCCTAGCCGAATCAACCAAAGAAGAACGTTATGCGGCGAAAAGCTTAGCGGACTTGATACCTGGCTTCGCTAGTCGACCATTACAATTTACACCTGGTTCACGTTGGTCGTATTGCCAGTCTGGAATGAATACTCTTGGCCGCATCGTCGAAGTGGTTTCCGGCGAATCATTTCCCGCCTTCTTAAAACGGAACTTTTTCACACCACTTGGAATGGACAGCACCACCTTTTATCCCACGCCCAAACAAGTCGCCCGATTAGCTACGCCCTATAAGAAAGATGATGAAACGCTGGTCGCAACCAAGTTGCCATGGGATTTTGATCCGGCAAATGTCGTCCATTTTCCGGCTGCCAACGGAGGGCTTTTTTCCACCGCAGAGGATTACGGCCGATTCTGCTCCATGCTTCTCAATGATGGCGTCTCTGGTGGTCGGACCTACCTCAGCCCAGGCACGATCATGAGCATGCGCACGATTGCCAGCGGCGATCTCAAGACGGGCTTTACCGAGGGCAATGCCTGGGGACTTGGCGTCTGCATCGTACGCGAACCGCAAGGCGTTACCGCCACATTATCGCCAGGAAGCTTTGGCCACGGCGGTGCCTTCGGAACGCAAGTCTGGATTGATCCGATAAAAAAAGTCGCCTACATTCTCATGATCAGTCGTGAAAATTTTCCCAACGCTGACAACAGTGATGTACGTAAAAAATTCCAATACTCTGCAGCGGAAGTCCTCAATTCATCAGAATAAGAACACTGACATTCGCCCATCTCCCGCACAGCGCCGAACGCCGCTTGATTCGCTGTCATTGATGGCGCACCACCCTGGGAATTTTTCCGTCTTAAGCCTCGCCCATAATACTGCCATCACCATGAGACGACTTGCCTGCT
>JANMYZ010000598.1:0-1635 GCA_031382605.1 Planctomycetota bacterium
CGCTGGCCTAACTGCCGCACTGTTTGCAAGCCGTAGGCGTCAGGCGCGTGACGCCGTGCAACGAGCGCTCGATGACGCCAAACGGGCGCTTGATAGCGCCAAGCAGGCCATGGAAAGCCACCTGAAAGCGGAACACGACGCCGCCGTCGCTCAGCAAGTGACGCAACAAGTCACGCAGCAAGTCGCCCAACAAAAAGCCGCTGCTGAAGCCGAATTGACCCGTCATCGCCAAGCCCTCGAAGCGGACCTCGCTCGCGAGCGCAGCGTCGTCGCGCAGAACCGTGAGCGGGCCGCCCGTGAGGTCGCCGCCGCCGCCGAAGTCGAAGAGCGGGCCGGTCGTCGTGAGACCAAACTGACCGAGCGTGAAACCAGTTTGGACCGCAAACTGGAAGCCGTTGATGCGCGCGACAATCGCCTGCGGACGCTGGATGCCGAATTGCTCAAACGCGATCAAGGCGTTGTCGAGCGCGTCAAGGCTCTCGACCAACGTGAACTGACCATCGATACACGCCTGAGCGAAGTGTCTGGCCTGAGTCGTGAGCAAGCGCGTGAAGAAATTCTCCGCCAGCTCGACGCCAGCCTGACTGCCGAACAATCCGAGCGCATCGCGCGACACGAAAAAGATCTGCAAGCGCGCAACAAAGAATTGGCGGTCGAGATCGTTGGCCGCGCGATCCAGCGCTACGCTGCTGAGCACACCGCCGAAACCACCTCGGCCAAAATCAAACTGGCCGATGAGGAAATGAAGGGCCGCATTATTGGTAAAGAAGGCCGTAATATTAAAGCCTTCGAACAAGCGACGGGCGTTGATCTGTTGCTTGATGATCAACCTGGCGTGCTCACGATTAGCTGCTTTAGCGGGCTACGTCGCGAAATGGCCAGACGCACGTTGATGGTGCTGCTGGAAGACGGCCGTATTCATCCTGGGCGCATCGAAGAAGTGATGGCCAAGGTCCAACAAGACATGGACCGCGAAGTCTTCAAACTGGGTGAAGACGCTGCTTTTGCCGTCGAAGTATCGGGCCTGCATCCGCAGCTGCTGCGCTTGCTTGGCAAACTGCAATGGCGCACCAGCTACGGTCAGAACGTGCTGCAACACACGCAAGAAGTCGCGTTCCTCTGCGGCGCGATGGCCGCTGATATGGGACTGGATGCCAAACTTGGACGACGCTGCGGCCTGATGCACGACATCGGCAAAGCCATCGACCACGAACAAGAAGGTAGCCATCCGGAGCTTGGTTACGAAGCGCTGAAACGTTACGGCGAAAGTGAAATCGTCGCCAACGCCGCGCTGGCGCACCACGAAGGTCATCCGGTGCTGTCAGCATACACCGTGCTTGCCGCTGCCGCCGATGCGATCAGCGCTGCACGTCCAGGCGCGCGCAGCAAAAATGTTGAGGGCTACATCAAGCGCCTTGAAAAACTCGAAGAAATCGCCTGTGCGCAACACGGCGTGCAAAAAGCCTACTGCATTCAAGCTGGCCGCGAACTGCGCGTCATCGTCAGCGGCAGAGACGTCGCCGATGCCGATTTGCCGAAGCTCGCACGCGACATCGCCAAGCGCATCGAAGACGAAGTTACTTTCCCAGGTGAAGTCAAAGTCACCATCATTCGGGAATTGAGGCACACGGCGGT
>JANMYZ010000604.1:0-4546 GCA_031382605.1 Planctomycetota bacterium
GAATCGGGTGCGCCAAAGGTGAGCGATATCGGTGCGACGCAGGGGGCCTGGCGGTGGCAGATCGGTGGCGGGTTCACCTAAGGGCACGGCCGTGACGAAGTGCAATAAACGTGTTTCGGCGCGATGCAGATACAGCTTGATGACGGTTAGTTGTTCTTCCCAACGCCGGAAGGTGGTGGTGAAAGCGGGGTCGTCTTGGCAGGCGTTGAAACAATCTTCTAACCAGTTTTCTTGTGCTTGGCGCAACCCGCCAAGGGCTCGGCCCAAACGATCTGCGGCGGGATGGTCATCGGCGTCAGGGGCAGTCATCGCTTGGGTCCAGAGGCTCGGTGAGAGACGTTGGCAGGCGCACGAGGTAGACGTTTGCGCGCTCCGGGCTGAGCCAGTGATCAGATAGGCACGGCAAGCGCAGGCAGATGCGGTCATGTGCCGCTGGTGGGTTTGACATTTGCAGTGTACCTTTGGCGACTGATGCCATCCAGATGTCTGGATGGCAACCGTAATCAACCCAGGCTTATGACATATCCCATGGCAGACGAGTTATTCGGCAATGGCCGTTTTAAACCGGCCCCCACGAAGTCCTTCGTCGATGACGACAGTGGACAGGACTATCGCACGCAGTCTTTTCGCAAAACTATCCAAGTTGGCGAGGCCGATCTTTTGGCGGAGGTCGATCGCATTCCGACCTTGCCAGCCGTGGTGCAGGAAATCCTTGCACGTGCTGGCAGCCAGCAAAGTTCGGCGAGCGAGATGGAAGATTTGATTCGACAAGACATGGTGATTGCTGGCCGCTTACTGAAACTAGTGAACAGTCCTTTTTATGGCCTCAGTAAACAAGTGTCGTCGATTAGTCAGGCGGTAGCGATTGTTGGATTTTCATCGTTGAAAAGCCTCGTTCTGGCTGCTTCGGCTGCGAATATGATGGTGGTCGAACTGGGCGCTTATGGTTTCAAGCGAGAAGGTCTATGGAAGAACAGTATGGTCACCGCGATGTTGGCGCGCGATATCGCCAAACGCTGTGGGGTGAGCAAAGACGATGCGGAGGAATATTTCCTCGCCGGATTAATGCGTGATGTCGGCATGTTGGTCTTGGGGCCGATTCTGGCTAAACATCGCGTTGTCCTGCGTAAAAAAGCAGACTGCAAAGATGACATTCTGACGCGTGAACGTCGAGCGATCGGCTTCGATCACTGCTGGGCTGGTGAACGGGTGTCGGAAAAATGGAAGCTGCCAGCAACCCTAGGTATCGTCATTGGTAAGCACCACCGCATTCCCAATCTATTGACTGATCAACAGATGAAAATGTTGGCGACCATTCGCTTGGCCGAACGACTTGGGTACAGCGCTGGCGCTGGGGTCGTCAGTGACCATCCATTCGAAACGCACATTGACGGAGTGCTATTGCAAGCGGTTGGATTAAGTGCCAGCTTGTTCCAGACCTTGATCGCAGAAGCTCCTGGAATTGTTGCCAAAGCCGATTTATCACTGGTATAAGTCGGTAAAATAGCTGATAGCGACGGCGTTAACTGGTATTTGCGTTTGGCTACAGGCGTGAGGTAGACTGACGGCCATGGATTCTCCGACTGCTACTAAAGTTCAGGCTTCGCTAGGAGTAATGGCTGATGCCTTAATCGGCGTCGAGAGTAGTCGTGCGCTGCTGGTTCAAGTCGAAGATTTGTTGGCCGGTGTTCGGGCGCTGCCCGCGCGTTTGTTTCTCTTTGATGGCGATGCGCAAGTGTTCTATGGCGCTGCTGGTTTTGGCTGTGGGCGTGAGGCGCCGGATATATTTTTAGCACAGATCGTCGACCAACCACCGGTTTGTTGGCACCCTTTGCGCAGTCAGGGCAATTGGATTGGTCTGATCGAAGTGCTGGCGGACAATGACTATTCGCGTCGGCACGTGGACCAACTCGGCGTTTTGTTGGCCCCAACCATTATCAGTTTGCATCGTCATGAAACGGTCGTTCAACAATTACGTGAAGTGCGCGAAGAAGTGACACAGCTTTTAGGCGCCGGTCAGCTTTTGCGTCATCTCGATGTCGACGTTTTGCTGGTTAAAATTTTAGAAACCATGATGGGCGCGGTGGGCGCAGAGGTCGGTGCAGTAATGACTGCCGACCATCTGGGCGTTCTGCAACCGCGCGTCGCGCTCGGCCTCAAGCAAGAACACGTCCAGGCCATTCGGCGTAAAGATGATGGGCGCAGCATTGCTGAAGTGGTGCAAGCGGACGGCCTAGTTTTGTGCCTCACCAGCACCGACATTGAGCAGCAGCTCGACCTCAGCGCTTTGGGCGGGCACCTGACGGGTTTGTTAGTGCTGCCGTTGTCGAGTCGTGATCATGTGCAAGGCGTGGTGATGCTCGCCAATCCAGCGGTTAATTTTGGTGAATCAGAGCGCCGCTTGGCAGAGACCGTTTGTAGTTTAGCCGCGATCGCGCTGGATAACGCACTGCTGGTGAAATCGACCGTCGACCGTGAACGCATGCAGCGGGAGCTAGAACTCGCGCATTCGATTCAATGTCAGATGTATCCTGCCCGAGGAATCATCAGCGATACCTACGTCGTCAATGGCATGTCTCGTCCGTGTGACGAAACCGGCGGGGATTACTATTCGTTTATTAAGCGAAATGGGCACTTGTTGGCGATGATCGGTGACGTCAGCGGCCATGGATTAGGCGCCGCGCTTTATACCACGATGGCGCATGCGGTGGTGCAGCAACAACTGCGTTGCGACACTCCCATTGAGCCGGCTTTTGAGGCGCTGAATGAAGCGCTATTTCATACCCAAAGCGGTCGTTTTATGACGGCGGCCCTGGTTGAGATCGATCAGCAATTGAATCTGACTTATGTTTCTGCCGGACATAATCCATTGTTATGGATTCATCAGGGTGAGGTGCGTTGGCTGGAAAGCGGCGGCATGCCGTTAGGAATTGTCCCGGTGGGAGTTTTCCCGCCGCCGCCAGGGGGCGTCATGGTTCCTGGCGATCTGCTGATTCTCTACACCGACGGCTTTACTGAGGCCGAGAACCTTACCGGCGAGTGGTACGGCGAAGAACGTTTGGCGGCCATAACGTTAAGGGGTTGGCAGGCCGGTCTTGGCCCGGATGAGTTGATGTTACTCATCGCCGCTGACGTTGATGAATGGTCCTGCGGGCGACCCCACGGAGATGATTTGACCATGATCGTCATTCGTATTTCGAGTCAGCCTTAGCAAGGATGCACGTCTTGCTCTCGCTGGCCCTGGCTGGTCCCACGTTTTTCGGCAAGCGCGGTTTCAACCGGTTTTCGGAGATGGTATAAACGCCGGTGCCAGCGCGACGTATCTCAAACCCGAGCCGTCTCATGGAGTTGCGGACACTCTTAGGCCGACGGGCTTGGCCAAACCGCACTTTACCAGTAGTCTCCCGACCCGTCTGGAAGGAATTTTACTATGTCCCTACGTCATCTGACTCGCTCCACGTGGCTTCTCGCTCTGGGGTTTGCTCCTTTGCTCGCGCAAGAAGATGTCGCCCCGGCGTTGCCGAACTTAGCTCCAACGATCGGCAAATACATCGAACGCGATTATTACGACCATCAACGCTTTGCGCCAAAGTTGATGGTCAGCCGCGCTCTGCGGGCATTGGAAACATTTGAGGTCAGCGTCGATACGGCGTGGGCCGATGGCAAGATCACCATGACGGTGGCAGAGAAAATCATCGATATTCCGGCTGCGGACCCCATCGACCTTGATCAGGCCATGCTGTTGATCGAAAAGGTCAGACAGGCTGTTGATGGCACGGATCTGTCAGCCGAACGTAAACGGGATTGTGCCTACACACTTATCAACGGTGCTTTGCGCGTGTTAGATCCGCACACGGTGGTGATGGCACCCGAACCGGCGAAAGAATTTAGCGAAGATATTAAAGGCGAGTTCTTTGGCGTTGGTGCATTTTTGCAACAGGAAGAAGGAATCCTTGCGATCGAACGCGTGATGGCGGGATTGCCGGCCGACAAAGCCGGAGTGATGGATGGCGATGTTATCATTGGCATCAACGGCGAGAAAACTGCCGGGCTGAGTCTCCCACAATCCGTGCGTCGCATCAAAGGACCAAAAGGCAGCACCGTGGTGTTGACGATCGAACGCAAATCCGCTTCTGGCTCATTCGACATCAGCGTGGTGCGTGACTTGGTCCAAATGGTGACGATGCGCTCATATCGTCGTGGTGATGTCGGTTACGTACGGATGGACGAATTTAATGGCTTTGCGGCCCGCGATTTGTACCGCTCCGTGCTCGAATTGCAGAAAGAAGGCCCGATGAAGGCTTTCGTGATCGACCTACGTTTCAATGGCGGCGGCCTGTTAGATCAGGCGCGTTTAGTCAGCGATTTTTTCTTACCCAAGGGCGAAGAAATTGTCCGCACGGTGACCAGCGACGGCGACCCACAGAAATTTTTCAGCTCGTCGCGTCAGATTCTGGATGTGCCGATGGTCGTGATGACCTCCGGCGGCAGCGCTAGTGCGGCCGAAATTTTGAGCGGTTGTTTGCAGCGCAACGAACGCGCGGTG
>JANMYZ010000630.1:0-2336 GCA_031382605.1 Planctomycetota bacterium
CTCATGGCGCAGTCGAACCTTCTTCCCGGAGTAAGTTCCTGGTTCCTTTCGAGCTGGTGCTTAACCCTCCGTTTCTTAATCGCCGCGCTGTTGGTCGGAACCTGGTATCTGTGCCAAGGCCAACTGCGCGGCTGGACGCGCCTGGAAATCGCTCAAGCCGTCGGGCTTGGAATCTTCACGGCCTGCGGCATGCTGCTGCAAATGGATGGCTTGTCGTACACCTCCGCTTCGTCTTCGGCCTTTATCACTCAGAGTTACTGCTTCTTTTTGCCGGTTTTTTTCGCTCTTCGTGATCGTCGCCTACCGCGCTGGCCAGTCATGCTTGGTTGTGTGCTGGTTTTGCTTGGTATCGGAATTTTATCTGGCGTGGATCTACGAAACATGGTCCTTGGCCGTGGTGAATGGGAAACCCTTGGCGCAGCGGTTTTCTTCTCCGCGCAAATCCTGTGGACCGAACGCCCTCACTATGCCAACAATCACGTCGGTCGGGTGAGCGTACTCGCATTTACCATCACCGGTGCACTTTTAATTCCCATCGTCGCCATCACCGCGCCGTCGGCTTCGGCTTTACTGACGGTCTATTCTTCAGGCCCATTATTATTATGCCTCGCCGTGCTCACGCTCATATGCACGCTGACAGGCATGGTGCTGATGTTCACCTTTCAGCGTAGCGTCGGAGCGCTCAGCGCCGCCGTGATTTATTGCACCGAACCACTGTTCGCCAGCGGCCTAGCCTTCGTGCTGCCAGTGCTGTTGTCCGGTTTGCTCGGCATTAGCTATGCGAATGAGCACATGACCACCAGCCTGCTGATCGGCGGTTTACTGGTTATCGCCGCGAACTTGATCGTGCAGATCAAACCTGCGGAAAAGCCTAGCCAGCGATAACGCTGGTTATTTTTCCGCTAAATCTGCATTGATCGCGGTGCTTTACTGGCAACGGTGACGCGCATGTCACCAGAACCGAAAACGCCGAAAGATCCCGAGCTGGCCGCAACGGCACCGCTGTCGCCAGGTCACGCGCCACATCAAGCGTCAGAGAGCAGCAACCTGCTCAACGTCGCCTGGGTTGAATCTCTCAAGGCCATCCACGCAGCCCCCAATACCGCGCTCGCCTGGGCAAAACAGGCGACCGATCTCCTTCCTTCCATGATCGGATCGCTGCGGGTTTTCAGCTCGACGCAGGTTGACGCCGCGAAGGGAAATCCGGCGCAAGACGAAACGCATTATTTTCTTGTCCCAACTAACGATGGATATGTTCTGGCCGAACGACGGCGCCTTCCTGACGGTGTTGGTACGGTGAATTCCTTGCCCAAAGTACGCATCTTTCACGTTCACGACCTTGCGGGCGTGAACGTGTTGGAAGAACAACTGCTGGGGAAATTATCTGCCGCGCAACGGCAACAACCCGGCTGGGACGCCGACTTGGCGAAACGTTTAGAAACCATCGGCGAGGAAATTGATCAACAAAGTTTCTGGGTCACCGGTGGCTTGGTGGTCATTGGTGGTGCGGTCGCCATTGCCAATCCCCTGCTGGGAATTGGCATTGCCGCGAAAGCGCTTCTGCCAGGACTTGGTTCTAAAATTACCAAAATGGGACTGCATACCGTCGCTGATTCCGTCCGCAGCCTCGGTGATTCGTGGCGCGATCGCAGTGCGCGAAGCAAGGCCGAAAGCGACATCAAACGACTCAAACCGCAAATCATTGTTGATCCCGTGCTGCAATTTATCGATCGTCAGGTGGCCATTGGCGCACCAGCAGAGCCGGATGTCAGCGAGCTAGAACACTTACCAAACTGGTGGCGCGACCGTGATCAGCGTTTGACCATGAGCATCGTGAGCGACGTCCTGCGCGAAGGATGTCCGTGGCCAACCTGGATGATTTCCGTCCGTCGTCGGCTGGACGTCATGCCCAGCTAGGGCTTCTTGTTGAACCGAAGCGCAGCGATCGAACACAGAGCACCAGAGCACCCAGAGCACCAGAGGTAGAGACCAGACGATACGTCAAAATATCAAAAGCTTTCGGATAATCGTTCCAAAGAGTCCAACTCTTTCTCAGCTCTGGTTCTCTATAGTACTCAAGTTCTATTTCTCCGTGCTATCCGAAGAAATCCCTACGAGAACGAAAGGAAAGAAAGCAGGGGAAGGTCTAAACCACAGAGGGCACAGAGAGCACAGAGAAAGGTATGCTGATTTTCCTCTGTGCCCTCTGTGCCCTCTGTGGTTAGACTTCTCCGATCTTTGTCTTCGCTTGGATTCCGGCTCTGCCGGGCTGGGTTCTATCTATCGCGCTTTTGTTGGATGGTGTCGTCTACCATCTGGCCCCCGCCGTCGCACGC
>JANMYZ010000658.1:0-7578 GCA_031382605.1 Planctomycetota bacterium
AAGATCCATCTGCACAAAGCGGTTTACGCCGGCGTGCTGGGACCAAATCTCGAAACCAAGGCCGAATACCGCATGTTACGTCATCTCGGCGCCGACGTGGTCGGCATGAGCACGGTGCCCGAAGCGATCGCCGCCGTCCACTGCGGCCTGCGCACGTTGGCCTTCGCCATCATCACCGACCGTTGCGTCGCCGATGCGTTGGAGCCAGCCGACGTCAAGAAAATCATCGCTGCTGCGAATGCGGCGGAGCCGATTTTGACCGGACTGATCACCGCGATTTTGCCGAAAATTTCAACCAATATGTCTTATGTCCGATGTCCGATGTCAAAAGACATCGGACATCGGACATCGGACATAAAACAACCATCGTCTGATGCATCATGTCTCGTCTCCGCTGTCTTTCGACATCGGACATCGGACATCGGACATCGGACAGTAAGAGAAAAAATGCACGATCTCACCGTTACCGCCGACAACGGCACCTCTGAACTTACCGTGGTCGTTATCGGCCATGGTTCTGCCAAGCTGCCACGTCTGGTGGCGGCGCAGGCGGCGCGCATCGTTAAAGGCGAAGCCAGTGCGCCGATGACGTTGATGTGCGAGGAAGGTCGTTTTCTGCTGGTCAAGCCAGAAGAAAAACCGTGGTTGGTCGGTGGAGAAAATTGGCGTGTGTTAGGCAAAGAAATCGTTGACGCAGTGCGCAGCGCCAAGGCCACCTCAGCAAGTGTGTTGGTCCAAGGCACGGCAGCCAATCCGCAGGCGTTGGTCGAAGGCATGTTGCTGGGTGATTATCGCTACAACGTGTTGCGCTCGGGCAAAGAAGCGAAACGCGCGGCGCTCACTATTCGTGTGCCGAAACAAAAACCGGCGATTGATGCCGGCACGGCGGTTGCCAACGCGCAAAACTTGGCGCGTGAATTGGCCGATATGCCGCCCAATTTACTGCATCCTCAATCGTTCGTCGAACGCGCGCGCAAAGAAGCCCGTCGCGTCGGCCTGACTTTCAAAGTCATCAGCGGCAACCGTGCGCTGACCAAAGCCGGTTTCCCTGGCTTGGTGCAAGTAGGTAAAGCTGGTTCCAGCGAACCGGCTTTGGTCGAACTCAATTACATCCCAAAGCGTCCTGCAAAGGGCAAGCACCTCGCCCTAGTGGGCAAGGGAATTACTTTCGATACCGGCGGCATCAGCATTAAACCCGGCGCGCAGATGTGGGAAATGAAGGGTGATATGGGTGGCGCGGCGGCCGTGCTTGGCGCAATGACGCTCATCGCCGGACAACGTCCAGAGGTCGCCGTCACCGGTTACTTGTGCTTGGCCGAGAACATGCCTGACAGTTTAGCGCAGCGCCCTGGAGACATTTACCGCGCCCGCAATGGTAAATATATTCACGTCGACAACACCGACGCTGAAGGCCGTTTGGTGCTGGCCGATGTCTTGACCTACGCCGCTGAAAAGGGCGCGACCCACGTGGTCGATGTCGCCACCTTGACTGGCGCATGCTTGGTGGCTCTTGGCGATCGCATTGCTGGTCTGCTTGGTCGTGGCCAACCGTTTCTTGATCAAGTACGTGCTGCTGGCCAAGAGGTCGGTGAAGAACTGTGGCAGCTACCGTTGTACGGTGAATACCGCAGTTTGCTCGATCATCCGCACGCCGATATCAACAATATTGGTGGACGTTACGGCGGCACCATCACCGCCGCAATTTTCCTGTCCGAGTTCATACCTGAATCCGTCAAATGGGCGCACGTGGATCTCGCCGGCCCAGCGATTCAAACCAGCGGCTGGCGCTATTACAGCAAGGGCATGACCGGCTTCGCAACTCGCACTTTGGCGCGCATCGCAGCGAAACTGTGATGACGTCATTTGTGGGAGCAAAGTAGCGGTGGCTGATGTCGTCAACCACGCTCGCGAACACATGACGACCCCGCGACCGCTTTGGCATTGGCTGTTGTTTGCCGTCACGCTGTTTCCCATGGGCGGAATCGCCCTGGCTCAGCTGTCGGGATGGACGTGGTACGGCGAACTCGCCAGCCATTGGACCCTGCATGGAGCCGTCGCTTTGTTGCCAGCGATGGTGGTCTTTCGCCGCGATCTGATTCGGGGGCGATTCTTGATGTTGTTCATGCTGATCGCGGTTTTTCCGTGGGTTTTAACCGCGTGGTCAGCGCGCGCAGAGCTGAACGGAAAGTCCATCGCCCAGGTCACGGTCGCGACGGCCAACGTGCAATTTTATAACGATGATCGCTCAGCCACGCAGGCGATGATCGCAGCGATGGAAGTCGAGGTGCTCGCTCTAGAAGAAGTGACCACCAGCGATGAAAAGATTTTGCGGCAGAATGCACGCTGGCCACATCAGGTGTGGACGAGCAAGAACAATGTCACCAAAGTCGCCTTGCTCAGCAGTAAACGAATCGTCACTCATCGCCTGCATGACTTCGACGGAGCAGCGGTGATCGAAGCGTTGATCGACCTTGGCGAATCTCCTTTGCGCGTGTTTGTCATTCATCCAGCCGCACCGATGAGTTCAGAACTTGCGCAGCGTCGTGACCGTCAGCTAGCGATGTTAGCGCGCCAACTGCAAGACCACCCCGAACCCGTTATTGTGCTCGGTGATTTTAATCTGACGCCCGGCACGCAGATGTGGCGGACTTTTACCGGATATACGAAACTTCTTCGCGCCCCAGGCCCGGAACCGGCAACGTGGCCAGCTGTGCTTGGACCGCTAGGCATTTCCATTGATCACGTACTTGCGCGCGGTGCCGCCATCAGCGAGCTCACCGCATTCGAAATTCCTGGGAGCGATCATCGCGGATTGAAGGCGATGGTCTCCATTGGTGTGCCGTAAGAGGAGTAATGAGGGCAAGTTCGACGCCTCAAAAACAGGAGAAAACTCGAATTCTTTCTACGCGTTGTCGATTTATCGCAGCGTGGTCGCCACGCCGACGGCGCGCGCCAAGCCAATGCGGGCGCGAGTGAGAATCGTCAGCGCGCTGACGACGCGTTCGCGCGCGGTGCTCAAACTGCGTTGGGCTTCAACCAATTCAAGATTTCCCGCAGCACCAGCGGAAAAACGCGTGCGGGCTTCACTGAGTTCGCGTTCGGCTAAGCGACGTTCTTCTTGAGCTGATTCCTGACCAGCGATGCCGGTTTCTAGCGCGACGATGGCGAAGCGTACTTCGGCAGCAACGCGCTGGGTCAAATCGGTGCGCACAATTCGTTGCTGATCCATGCGATAGCGCGCGGCCTCGGCGTCGTAGCGGCGGTGATCCATTAAGGGGATGCGCATTTCAATGCCGACGCGCCAGGTATTTTCGGTGTCGTCATATTCTGGGCCAGTGCGTCCGCCATCGGCGAAGGCGTCAATTTTGGGTAAGCGCGCGCCCCGAGCGGCTTGGAAATCAGCCTGAACGGCCGCCAAGTTTTCGTCCGACACGCGTAGTTCTGGGCGTGCACGTTGAGCGGCAGATACCGCGTCGAGAACGATAATCGGCGCGCTGGAGCGAGCGATGTCGCCGCCGATTTTATCGCTCGGCACAAAGGTCGTCGCCGAATCTAAACGCAGGGATCGAGCGAGCGCGATGCTGCTGCCGCGCAAGGCTCCGTCAGCAGCAGTCAGCGCCGTGCGTGCTGCTGCGACGCGATTTTCTGCCCGCGTGGCAGCAATGCCTTCACTCGCTCCAGCGTCGACTTGTTTGCGCGCCAAGGTCAGCAGCTCTTCGGCAAGAGTCAGATCTTCGCGTCGCACAGCGACCAAAGCTTCGTTGGCGGCCAGCTCGGCATAAGCCATGCCAGCACTCGCAGCGGCATCTTCTAGGCTCAGCGCCGTACCAGCTTCAGCCGCTGCCAAGCGCCGTTCTGCTGCCTTGGTTTTGTTCCAGGTTTCGACGTCGATTAATGCTTGGCCGACGCGCAGGCGCGCATCGACGGTATTATCCGGTGTTAATGAAAACGGCACGTTGTCGGTTTGCAGGTAGGAACGTTGCCGTACCCAACCAGCGACGGCTTCAATGTTCGGACGCAGGCCAGCGCGTTCGGCACCAACCCCAGCACGGGCAATGGCGGCATCAAGACGCGCTAGATCGACCGGCGCGACGGAGGCGGAAAGCTGGATGGCTTGTTCAAGCGACAGCGTGCGCGGTTCGTTGTCAGCCGCATGCAGGCCGATGACGGTGGTGGCGGCAAAGATCCATGACATCAGACGCATAAAGCAAATCTCCGTTTCACGTGAAATAATTCTTGAAAGTTGATAGCTGAAAAACGGCTCATGGCGTTGGTGCCTGGGAAGGCGTTTCGCTTGCCCCGGTTTCATCACCCGTGTGTTTGAGTTTCCCGCCGATAACGGTGCGCAGCACGACATAAAATACCGGCGTCAGGATCAGCCCGAATGCGGTCACGCCAATCATGCCCGCAAAAACCGCAATGCCGGTGGCGTGACGTAGTTCGGCGCCAGCTCCAGTCGCGCTGACGAGTGGCCATACGCCCATGATGAACGCCAACGAGGTCATCAGAATCGGACGCAAGCGCAGGCGACAAGCTTCCAGCGCCGCATCGAGCGGACTGAGGTGGCGATAGATTTCCGCCTCTTTGGCAAACTCGACAATCAGGATGGCGTTTTTACACGCTAATCCCACCAGCACGATTAACCCGATTTGGGTCATGATATTGTTGTCACCTTGTCCCATGCCGATGTGCAGCGAACCAAGAATGCCATCCAGCCACACGCCGCCGAGCGCCGACAGTAGGCACATCGGTACGATCAAGATGATGGCAATCGGCAGCACCCAACTTTCGTAGAACGCAGCCAGCACCAAAATCACCAGCAGCACGCAGAGGGGGAAGACATAAATCGCGGTGTCGCCAGCAAGGATTTGCTGATAGATCAGATCGGTGAATTCGTAGCTCACACCCGTTGGCAAGGTTTGCGCCAGAATCTCTTCCATCACTATTTTAGCTTGGTCTTGCGAGACGCCTTCCGCTTGCGACGCATTTATATCAATGGCAGGGAAGGTGTTGTACTGCACGACTTTGTCCGGGCCGGCTATTTCGTGAACAGTGATGTACGAAGCGAGTGGCACCATTCGTCCATCTTGATTGCGCATTTTGATGCGGTCGTAGTCAGCTGCCTTCAAGCGATAGGCGGCATCGGCTTGGACGTTCACTTGCCACGTACGCCCAAATTTATTGAAGTCATTGACGTAGACCGAACCGAAATAGCCCTGCAGCGCATCAGAGACATCTGACATGCGCAGGCCATCGGCGAGAACTTTTTCGCGATCAATATCGACGCGCACCTGCGGCACGCCCATGGTTGCATACGTCAGGGTTCCGGTGGGATCGAAGATGCCGCTAGCGATGGCCTTGCCGATGACTTCCTGGGTGATTTCTTGGAGTTTTGCTAAGCCGATATTGCTGCGATCTTCCAAATAGAGTTTGAATCCTTTGCTGTTGCCCAGGCCCAAGATGGGCGGCGGTTGCAGCGCAAAGGCGAAGGCATCCTTGATGCCCATGAATTGGCCAAACAACGCGCCAGCTACGGCCTTGCCGCTCATATCTGGTGTGGTGCGCTCAGCGTACGGTCTGAGTCGCACGAAAATCATGCCGAAGTTCGGGGCATTGCTGAAACCAGCAGGTGATAAACCAGGAAAGGCCACCGCACCGTCGACCGCTGGATGAGCGAGTGCCAACGTACTCATTTGGCGAATGACCGCTTCGGTGCGGTCAAGCGACGCACCCTCGGGTAATTTGGCAATACAGATCAAATAACTTTTGTCCTGATCCGGCACGAACGCACCTGGGATTTTTTGAAAGCTGAACCAGGTCAGGGCCAGCAAGCCACCATAGACGATGAGTGCGACTGCGCTGAAGCGAATGACGCGACGAGTCACCCCGACATAAGCCGCAGACGACCAAGCAAACGCACGGTTAAAGCGGCTGAAAAACCAGCCTAACAACAAGCCGCCGGGCTGATGTTCTTTACGGTGAGGCTTGAGTAACAGCGCCGCTAGGGCCGGGCTCAAGGTCAGTGAATTCAACGCCGAGATAGCGGTTGAGATGGCGATCGTCAGCGCGAACTGTTGATAGAACTGTCCGGTCAACCCGCTGATGAACGCAGTAGGAATAAACACCGAGCACAGCACCAGTGCGGTTGCCAAAATCGGCCCGCTGACTTCGCGCATCGCTTGTTTGGTCGCTAGCCTTGGCGTTAGTCCATTGGCGATATTTCGTTCGACGTTTTCCACCACCACAATCGCGTCATCAACCACGATACCGATGGCCAGCACCAAACCGAACAGCGACAAAGTATTGATAGAAAAGCCCATCGCATACATCACCGCGAACGTACCGATCAGTGATACCGGCACCGCCAGGAGGGGGATGATTGATGCGCGCCAGGTTTGCAGGAACAGCAGCACCACGATGACCACCAGCACGATCGCTTCGCCTAACGTCCATAAGACCGCTTTGATCGAAGCACGTACAAACATGGTGGTGTCGTAGACGATCGAATAGTCGATTCCCGGCGGGAAGGATTTTTTCAGCTCGTCCATCGACTGACGAACCAGCAGCGCGGTATCTAACGCATTCGATCCAGGGGCTTGAAATATCGGAATGGCCGCAGCGGGTTTATTGTCGAGCAAGCTACGCAGACCGTAACTGGCGGCACCCAGCTCAACGCGTGCGACATCGCTCAGTCGCAGTAACTGACCCGCTTGGCCACGGCGGATGATGACCTGTTCAAATTCTTTGACTTCGCTCAAGCGCCCCTGGGTAGTGACGGTGAGTTCAAACCCGGTTGGTTGATTCACCGGCTGTAGTGCCAGGGTACCAGCGGCAATCTGCACGTTTTGTTCGCGCAGCGCCTGAATCACATCGCTGGGAACCAGATTGCGCGCCGCCATGCGATCAGGATCAAGCCACACGCGCATGCTGTATTCGCCAGCACCAAAAATGCGCGCGTCGCCGACACCAGGCACGCTGGCAAGGCGATCGCGCACATACAGTCGACCATAGTTGGACAACGTCAGCATATCGACCGACTCATCGGGCGACACCACGTGGACCACCATCAAAAGATTGGCTCCGACCTTCATTGCCGTCACGCCCAGGCGGCGCACTTCTTCCGGTAAACGCGGCGTTGCGCGTTGAATGCGATTCTGCACATCGACCAACACTTTATCGAGGTCTTCGCCAATCTTGAACGTCAACGTCAAGGTCATCAACCCATCGAGGTTGCTCTGGGATTGCATGTACAGCATCCCAGGCACGCCGACCATTTGTTGTTCCAGCGGACTGGCGACGGTGGTGGCAACCGTTTCTGGATTAGCACCAGGATAGATGGCGGTGATGGCGATGGTCGGCGGAATAACTTCGGGATATTCGCTGATCGGCAGACGGGAGAGGGAAAGTGCGCCGATCAAAATTAATACGACGGACAACACCGTCGCAAAAATCGGACGGTCGATAAAATAGTGCGGCAGTTTCACGGCTTGGCACTTTCTTGAGCAGGTTCTTGAGCAGGCGCTTCGGCTTTGGCAGGCGCTTCGGCTTTGGCTGGGTCATCGAAGCCAGGGGCGTCGG